>CAZVKP010000175.1:0-6771 GCA_964627635.1 uncultured Calditrichaceae bacterium
AATTCTTCAGGATATAAAAAACAAGGAACCTATTATCCGTAAAATCATAGACACATTTGAGTTAGATGATATTGAAAAACTTGGTCAGTAAAATTTTTATGCATCAAATTTTATTAGTCCGTATTTAATTAAAAAGGAGTTTTATATGAAAGGCGGAATGAATCAATTAATGAAACAGGCACAGAAAATGCAGGAAGAACTTGCCAGAGTTCAATCTGAATTGGCAAACATACAGGTGGAAGGTTCTTCCGGCGGCGGCATGGTTAAAGTTATTGCAAACTGCCAGAACCAAATTTTAGAAGTTAATATCGAAGATGAAGTCATAGATCCTGATGATAAGGAAATGTTGGAAGATCTGGTTACTGCTGCTGTGAACCAGGCACTGGAAAATGCACAAAAACGTTCTCAGGAAGAAATGAGTAAAGTTTCCGGTGGAATGCTTGGTAATTTACCGGGTGGATTTAATTTACCGGGAATGTAGTTCATGGCATTACAATCTTTTCCACCGGCTTTACAAGAGTTGATTGAGGAATTTGGTCGATTACCTGGCATTGGTCGTAAAACTGCAACAAGGTTGGCGCTGCACATTTTGAATTCCCCGAAAACAGAAGCGAAAGTGCTCTCTAATGCTATACTAAATGTGAAAGAGAAAATTCAATTGTGCTCTATTTGCTTTAATATAACTGAACAAGATATCTGTGAGATTTGCCGGGATAAAAATCGCAACCAGAAACAAATTTGTGTAGTGGAAGACCCCGTTAGCATCATGTTAATCGATCGGACGAATGAATACAATGGTCTATTCCATGTTTTAGGAGGAGTGATCTCGCCGCTGGATGGAATTGGACCGGAACAACTACACATAAAAGAGCTCTTACAACGTTTGGAAAAAGACGAAGAACTAATTTTTGCCTTAAATCCCAGTACTGAGGGGGAAGCCACCACAATTTATCTGTCAAAACTTATTAAACCAATGGGTGTGCAAATTACCAGACTTGCGAGTGGAATACCGATGGGAAGCACACTGGAATTTGTGGATGAACTAACGTTAAGTAAAGCATTAAAAACTCGAAGTGAAGTGTAAAAAATTGGGGATTTATTCAAAAATGGTAATGAATTAAAACAGGATAAGTTTTGATCCCACTCCGCGATAATATTCCATCTCGTACATTCCCTTCCATTACAATCTTCTTGATAATCTTGAATGTTTTGGTCTTTATCTACCAAAATTCACTGGGACCGGCTCAAAATGAGTTTATTCGAACATTTGGAATTATCCCTCAAAAATTTCTTCAATCGGGAGATGGTAATCCCCTTTATTTCGTCATGAATTTGGGGCCTTTATTTTCTTCAGTTTTTATACACGGTGGATTTTTTCATATACTTGGCAACATGTGGTTTTTGTGGATTTTCGGGGATAATGTAGAAGATAGAATGGGACATGGCGGATTTCTACTATTTTATCTATTGTGTGGAGTTGCTGCCAGCCTGGGGCACATTTTTTTGAATCCTGATTCCATGGTTCCTACGATTGGGGCAAGTGGGGCAATTGCGGGGGTAATGGGAGCCTATTTTGTTTCTTACCCTCGTGCTCGTATCCTGACTTTAATTCCAATCTTTATTTTCATCCATATTACCGAAATTAGTGCGTTCTTCTTTCTGGGAATCTGGTTTTTAATTCAGTTTTTCTATGGCACCGTCTCGGTAGGTGCTGGTGAGCAAGCTGGCGGAGTTGCCTGGTTTGCCCATTTAGGTGGATTTTTAGCCGGGGTTGTCCTGGTATTCTTCTTTACCGGTTTTCGGAAGAAAAATTAAAAAAGATAACCGGTGGAAAATCTAATTTCTTTTTTTTTAAACTTCCTAAGTGAAAAAATGCCGACTTGATTCACAGGAACTACCTTATTAATTTTATTTTATATACGAGGAAATATTCCATGGAAATCGATCAACAAGCCTTAGACAATTTAAAGAACGCCAATACAGTTGGTGTTCTTACTGGAGCAGGTATTTCAGCGGCCAGTGGTGTTCCAACTTTTCGGGGTTCACAAGGGTTGTGGCAAAAATTTCGCCCTGAAGATTTAGCAAGTGTCGATTCTTTTATAAGAAATCCCGACTTGGTATGGGAGTGGTATAACTGGAGAAGAAAACTTATTTTAGAAGTTAAACCAAATGCAGCACACCTGGCATTGGTAGAATTAGAAAAGAAAATTCCTGATTTTACACTAATTACACAAAATGTGGATAATCTTCATCAAATTGCAGGCAGTCAAAACGTGATTGAATTGCATGGAAATATTATGCAAAATAAATGTTCGCAATGCAACAAGCCATATCATGAAGAACTTGATTTAAATGGAGAAGTAGTAAGATGTGAAAGCTGTAATGGAATGATTCGTCCGGATGTGGTTTGGTTTGGAGAAATGTTGCCTCAGAATGCTATTCAAACAACTTATCAGATAGCCGAAAAATCCGATTTATTTTTATCAGTCGGTACATCAGCACTTGTTGAACCGGCTGCTTCGTTGCCTTTTATCGCTAATAACAATGGAGCTTACGTTATTGAATTTAACACCGAAAGGACCCCGGTTTCTGCAATTGCAGATATGATGATTCAAGAATCAGTAGATTCAGCTTTACCGGAACTTGTCAGAAAAATAGTTGATAAAAGTTTTTAAGAACAAATTTATTTTAATTGAGTTAAAATTCGGTATTAGTATTTAGAAATTGGCATAGTATAATGAATAATAAAATATTTCTGCTTTATTTACTTGGGTTAGTAATTCTCATATTAGGTTCAAGTTGTGCATATTATAATACGTTATTTAATGCCAAGAAGGCTTATGAAAGCGGAATCGAAATTATACAAGAAGAACCGGAGAAAGAAAAACACCCACAGGCAAATCAATATTTTGAACAAACAATTGAAAAATGCTGGAAATTAATAGAAATATACGGTGAAGATAGTAAATACGCCGACGACGCATTGTTGTACATTGTAAAGAGTGAATTTTACATACAAAAGTATGCACAGGCACTTGTACATGCTAAAGCTTTTCTTAATAAATATCCTGACAGTGATTTATTTTCGGAGGCTAATCTTTGGTATGGTAAAATTTTAATTGCGGATGAAAAAATTGAAGAGGGTAAAAAACTACTCAATAAAAGCTTAACAATAACGGACGAAAGTAACGTTAAAGCGCAAGCGAACTATGAATTGGGATCGTTAGCATTTAAAAACGAAAACTATGAAGATGCAATTAGTTTTTTTGAAAAAGCACTCAAAGAAAATATCAGTGAGCAATATGCAGCATTTATCCAATTTTATTTGGCTGAATCTTATTTCCAGCAAGAAAAATATGAAGATGCTATTAACCGCTATAAAAAAGTAGAAGAATTTTCCCCAAGTTTGGATATTGAATACAAAACCCAATTTAATTTGGCAAGAAGTTATGCGGAAATTCAAAAATTTGAAAGTGCACTTGAAATATTGCGAAAAATGCTTACAGCCCCTCGTTTCAAAAAGTTTGTACCATTTATTAAAACCGAAATAGCCAATATTTACGATAAACAGAATAATTTAACAGATGCGCTAACCTTGTATAAAGAAGTGGTTAAAGATAGGGCAAACAGCGAGGGAACCGCACTGGCAAGTTTTAAATTGGCAAAAATTTATGAGAATAGAATTGAGAATGTGGACTCCGCCGTTTACTATTATGAACAAGTTAAAAGGTTGTATAATGATTTCGATAGTGTTGAAGTGGCTGAAAATAAAAGGGTTTTTCTGTCAGAACTGAAAAAAATTCGAGATTCAATCCGAAAAGATAGTCGATTAGTTTACCGTCTTGAGAATGACCCTGTTTTTAGGGATTCACTTTATACCGCCCAATATGAAGATTCTATTCGCCAACTTTTAGAGGAAATGTCACCAAAATCCGGAGACCAGCGGCAAAAAAGTCCGGATGATACCACATCGGTCCCATTAGACTCATTAAGAAATTTATTGAACGACAGCACTGCCTTAGCAGAACAGGACACCTCCGATGAACAAGACACCGGGGAAAAACAAACAGAGTCGAAAGAACCCGCAGAGGAAGATTTCCAGAATTTTCGAAAATCTTTAATGGGAGAAACAGAAGAGCTGAATGAAAAAGAACAAAAAGATGAAAAACAAAGTCAAAAGAAAGAGTTGAAGAAGCAAAAAAAACAACTGGAGAGAAGAAAACTTCCTGAAATAAGGGAAGATTTGAAGAAAGGCAAATACCATTTAGCTGAATTTTATCTCCTGCAAGTACAAAACTACGATTCGGCTAAATACTATTATAAACGATTTTTAAATACCTATCGGGATTCTGTGCTAACACCAAAAGCACTTTATTCCCTTTATTTCATATACTCTCAACCCGGATATGTAGATTCAACCAAAAAAGACTCTTTGGAAAAGGAATTAATAAGCCAATTTCCAAAATCTTCTTTCACACAAAAGATTATGAAAAAAAAGGGACTCCTGAAACAGCCTGATTCTACCGATTCGCTATCAATTGTTGGCAAAAATCTGTTCAGAAAAGCAGAAAAATTATATGAAAAGAATTTGCTGGATAGCGCTTTGGCAGTTTACAAAAAAGTGGCGACTCTGGATACCAATCTATTGTGGTCAGCTAAAGCTCAGTTAGCTCGTGCCTGGATTTATGAGAATGATTTAAAACAAACAAATAAAGCGATTGATGAATATCGCTTTTTAAAGGAAAATTATTCACAACCTGAATTTATCAGCCTTGCGGCAAAGAAAATTGCACCACCTGCCGAAGAAAAAGAAGAGAAAGTCTCTGAAAAAACCGATCAACCCATAGGGGAAGCGGAAGTTTCTGATACAACAAAAATAGCTGCTTCAACACAGGAAGCTTCTACTATTATAGAACCTGAAAGAAAATTATCAACCGAAGATTTACCAAGGATTAAAGATTACAAACGGTATTTGCAATGGCGCCGGAGTCGATCGAAGTTATCACAATAAATTGTTTATATTCCGAAATTATAAAAACTTTATGTGTATCTATTCAAAAGTTTATATGATAAGAATTCTGATTGCTATTTTTTTTGGTTATTTGGTGCTATTAGGATGTTCCCACACATCGAATGTGCGACATGGAATTGAGGGGAAAACGGTAAAACGAGAAAATTTAAAAAAGGGGAGAGGTAACCTTCAGGATCATCAGGAATTCTATGGACTCGCCTCATATTATGCAGAAAAATTTCATGGCAAACAAACCGCTAATGGTGAAATATACGACATGAATAAACTTACTGCAGCGCACAAAACCTTGCCATTTGGAACAATTTGCCAGGTAACGAATTTAGATAATAAAAAAAAGGTGGTCGTAAGGATAAATGACCGAGGTCCTTTTGTTGAAGGTCGGGTGATCGATCTTTCAAAAGAAGCCGCCAAACAATTGAACGGAATTAATCATGGGTTGATGCGGGTAAAGATAGAAATTTTAAGCTATCCGCAACAGCAATAAAAATTGATTTAAATTAAAGGAAAATGATAAATCATTTTTAGAAGAATTCGTTAAATTTAATATAGGAGAAGTTTATGGCAAAACCAATTGAAGTGACTGACGCGACATTTGAAGAAGAAGTGATTAACTCTGATCTACCGGTCGTTGTGGATTTTTGGGCAGTGTGGTGTGGCCCATGCAAAATGATCGCACCAATTATGGAAGAAATTGCCAATGATTATGAAGGTAAAATAAAGGTGGCAAAATTAGACGTGGATAATAATCCTAACGTAGCTGTAAAATATGGCATCCGGAGTATTCCGACGGTCTTATTTTTCAAGGATGGAAAAATGGAGGAGCAAGTAATAGGTGCTTATCCGAAAGCTCACTTTATTGAAAAAGTAAGTGAATTAGTTTAGTCATTAAATTTAAGTTTAGGGATTGTTTCGTTTATGTGAACAATACATATTTATAACAATCCCTATATTTTAGTATAAACTATCCAAAATTTAAAACAATAAATACATTGAAAATTGTCCAATCAAAATTTATTAAGAGCATCGTTAAAATTGATCAGAGACCTGAGCCTGATTTACCGGAATTCGCTTTCGCGGGACGTTCGAATGTGGGTAAATCCTCCTTACTTAATTGCCTGGTAAACAGAAAAAATTTTGCAAAGGTAAGTAAACAACCCGGAAAAACCAGAACCATAAATTACTTTCTAATAAACAATGAATTATATTTTGTGGATCTTCCGGGATACGGGTACGCTAAAGTTTCCGGTCAGGAAAAGGAACAATGGCGCAGAATGATTGAAACTTACCTTATTGATAATCCCAAATTAATAAGCCTTTACGTACTTCTTGATGCGAAAGTGGGTCCGCAAGCCAATGATCTCCAGCTTATTGAATGGTTACAATTTGAAAATATTCCTTTTTACATCATCATAACAAAAGCCGATAAAATAAAAAGATCTCACCGTCGTCAAAGAGAAAAAGAGATTAAAGAAAAGCTAAATATTCCAATAGATTTTTCATTAATATTTTTTTCCATAAGAACCAGAGAAGGAAAACAACAAATTTTATCCCATATGAATGACCTGCATACCTCCATGAAAATCACTGAAGATCCGGTCTAATTTTTATATTTATATTGAAATTTAAAGAATATCTTCACATATTATTTCAGTGAAATGATAAAAGAGAGGGTATTATTATGAAAGTTTTAATAAGTGACAAAAGTTCTCCTAAATGTGCTGAAATCTTGCGTGAAGCCG
>CAZVKP010000176.1:0-6735 GCA_964627635.1 uncultured Calditrichaceae bacterium
GGCAATGTGCCTGCGAAACTGCACCGGAATTAACCAGATTGCAACAGGGAAATTTTCATAATGATTCCTGGTAATTCGAAGACAATGTGAATATGCGCTTTCCAGATTCATAGAATTATTAACCAAACAATACCAACAGAAAATAGTTTATTTGAATGAAAATTACAAATGATAACAAAATTTATCAAATTGATTGCTTATTTTAAAGGTTTATTAAAACAAAATAAATGTAGAAAAAAGGAGATACAAATAAAATGGAATCAAATCTATCCAGGAAACCACCGTGACCGGGAAGCAGGGTGGAGGTATCTTTAACGCCGGCATCCCGTTTAAACCTCGATTCCACCAAATCGCCCCATTGCCCGAATATTCCAACAAAGAGACTGGCGATCCACCAAAAATAGGGGGGCATATCTTTTAGAATCAATGGGCCACCAATGAGAAAAATTAACAATGAACCAATGAGCCCCCATATTGCTCCTTCAACAGTTTTATTAGGACTGGTATTTGGTGCCAATTTATGTTTTCCCATCAATCTTCCGCCAAAATATGCAAAGGTATCGCAGATCCAGATGCTAATCCATAACAAAACCAGAAAACGTCCCCCGGCGTACTCAGGTTGGTGGTAACTCATCCAATCCTCAAAATTAAGCCTGACTTTTAAGAGTGCAATTGAAAATATGGTGATATATAAAAGTCCACCAAACGTTATGATTGTATTGATTGAAGTATTCGGGGCAGATTTAATCAAATGCCGCAACAACAGAATGATAGACATTCCCATGAATGAAAAAATAAGAATATCTTCAGGTAGCCAGTATGTACTTAAAATGAGTAGAGTAGAAATAGAAACAGCGGTGATTCGATAGGCATATACATTTTGGTTTTGAAACATGGTGTAAAATTCCCAAAGTGCCATCCCATGGATGATCATAATAAAAATTAAAAAGAAAATATTTCCCAAATAACTTACCCCCAAAATGAGCGGGATGCCCCAAAGCGCCATTAAAGTTCTTTTTGTCAACTCTTTCAAATTGCCTCCTCAAACATAGAAAATATAATAAATTTACTCATAAGTTCTTAATATAATCCGGTTAAATATCTTGAATAAAAGAAAAAAAGGCAACCGTATCTTAATAATCATTATTAATGGAGTCAATTAGTCCTACAGCGAAAGTTCATTTTTTGGAAGCCGTTTCACGGAGTGATCACAGTGTGAAAAACGGCTAACTTTTGGTAAGATTCTCATTAACACCGGGATTAATCCCGGTGTTAATAAAAAAGAAGTGCTTCAGAGGAACTGTTTCAACAGTTTTTTAGAAACTTTTGCGGTAGTATTAGGTTAAGCTTTTAGCTATGCTTGAATAGAAAAACTTAAAATAAAGGCAGGTGCAGAACGGTTGGATTGATTCTCATAACTTTCCCACACTTCAATTTAGTTCACTCTCTATTTCTGCCTTAAGAGACTGGAACATGGCATACACCTTTTCCATTGTTTTAACAGCGTGATCCCATTCGCTGTTCTCAATCATATATTGTAATTCACCAATCATGGATAATGGTTGACTTATTTCGTAGGTAGAGCATGCCTTTTCAATTTCAGAAAGCTTTCTTCTCAATTCCGGGCGCTTTTGTTGAGAGAAAAGGCGAATCATTTCCATAAATTCTCTTTCAAAACTGTTTATAAAGTTTAATTTCATGTTATTGAAAGCATTTACATCAATAAAGGTGGCTTTATTTTGTGAAGCGACTTTACTACTTTTACCGGTTTCCTGTTGATTTGGTTTTTTCATTGCAAAACGCACTTTCTGCATAATCATATTTCGTGTAAAGGGCTTCGCGATAAAATCATTCGCACCTAATTTTATTGCTTTCAGCAGAGTATCGGAATCGGCTCTGGCGGTGACAATGATGATTGGAATATTTTTGGTTTGCTTATTTTTTCTGATCATTTCCAGTGCCTGAAAACCATCTAATTCAGGCATCATAATATCCAGAAATATGACATCCGGAATTAGTTGCGTAGTCATTTCTACGCCTTCGGAACCGTCTTTTGCTGAATAAACCTGGTATCCTTTATTTTCCAACATAGAGTGGAACATTTTACGAATAAATTGATCGTCGTCAATTGCTAATATTTTTCCCTTTTTGGATGTTGTTGTGTCCGCCACTTTAATTGTAACCTAAATATTGATATTACAAATACTTATAAAAATCTTTCAAAAAATTCATCACGTTCAAAAATTCCAACTTCGCAAATTATTTTGTGTAAAAGTCTTGTGGGTATTTCTTCAAAATAATTATTTTGAATTGTAATATTATTGATGCTCCCCTTACACAATTGATCATGATTAACAGACCTGAATCGAACCGGATATGTTCGCTTAAGTAATATTTTATCAGAATCTGCGGCAATATAAAATGGTTTATTCAATTGGTCTGCAATAATGGCTATAGCGCCGGTGCCGGTTTTATTTATAAAAGTGTTTTCGGTAATCCTGTCAGCACCGGTTAAAACGAAATGAGCATTCTGGACAGCACGGGTTATATCAGAATCCGGAATTAGGGTGGTTTTTATACCTGCTTTTGCCATTCTTTTTGCAAGTTGAGTACCTTCAAACATCGGACGACTCTCTGTACAAATTAAACGGAAACGTTTTTTAAGCCGTCTTGCCTCTCTCAAAATAGCCTCTACAATACTACTTGCAGAATGTACTAAAACAACATGCTGGTCCAATATTAACCGGGCTCCTAAGCGAGTGATAATTTTTTGTTTTTCAGCCGATTCTGTCCTTATTTTTTTAATTTCTTCTAACACGTTATCTTTAATGGAAACAATATCCCGTTCTTCTTTGGGCAGCGTTTGAATATAATCCAAGATACGGTGTGCCCGAGAATAGATAAGCGCCATCAATGGTTTTGCCCGGACCAGCGCATTCCCCAGTTTGGAGAGAGATTGAATTAATTCTGTGCGATTCCGGTATTCCTGGCGCTGAATAAAATCCTCAATAACCTTCAATGTCTCCTCTGCCAGATATTGAGAACCATGAAGCGAATCATTTTCAATTTCGTCAACTTGGGGTCTCCAATATTCTTGCTTTTTCTCATCAATCGACATTTTTATCCACCCATTCTAAATAACTTTTATTCCCACTCTCAATTGGTAAGGCTAAGATCTCGGGTACCTCGTAAGAATGTAATTGTTGAATTCGTTTCTCGAGATTTAAGTAAACATCTTTTTTAGTTTTAATAATTAGCAATAATTCTGAATCTGTTTCGGTTTTTCCTTGCCACGAATATATTGATGTTAAATTTGGTACAATATTACAGCATGCAGCCAGTTTGTCTTCTACAATTGCTTCGCCTATTCGCTTTCCTTCCTCCAAACTTCCAACCGTACAGTACACAATCAAATAATTTGTATTCATCTTCGACCTCAAAATTTAAAAGTTTAATGGGAATATTAGATTCTAAGTTGTCAGAATTATTTTAAAATGTTTTTAGTTTAAAGTTAACATCTTGCTTTTCATGCTATTTACTGCCATCACAAAGCCGATTTTACAATTTTTTCAACCAAATTTGAAAAGTCGATTCCGACAGCTTTTGCTGCTTTGGGAACTAAACTGGTGGCGGTCATACCGGGTAATGTGTTAACCTCAAGACAAAAAATCTCTCCGTCTTCCCGAAGGCGGAAATCTATCCGGGCGTAATGTCGGCAGCCAAGTGAATTATAAGCCCGTAGGGCAGCTTGCTGCAACTTCTCAGTTGTTTCATCGGAAATTTCCGCAGGTACCACGTAATGACTTTTACCTTTTTGATATTTACTTTCGTAATCGTAAATGCCTCTCTCAGAAACTATCTCGACGATGGGTAAGGCAGTTTGTCCCAAAATAGAAACTGTCATTTCTCTGCCTGAAATGTATTTTTCTACTATCACGGAAGCACTAAAATTAAAGGCAATATTTAACGCTTTAGACATTTCATCCTCTTTTTCAACCACAGTCAAACCAACTGTAGAACCCTGATCATTTGGCTTTACGACAACCGGAAAACTTTCAAAAGAATGTTCGTATGTTTTCCACTCTTCCGGAGTATCTAATTTAATCCAGTAACTTGTTGGTATCTCATGCTCAACGAAAATAATTTTACTTAAATTTTTATCCATACTTAAAGCACTTGCCAAGGCACCACTCCCCGTATAGGGAAGTCCTGCTAAGTCTAAAATTGACTGGATTTGCCCATTTTCTCCATATCCACCATGAAGGGCGACGTAAACGACGTCAAATTTTTCCCGGATCAAGTAGTTTATGGTTTTAAAAATATTTCGATTAAGCTTTGTCCGTTGATTTTCGATTTCTGAGGGATTGACTTTAATTATTTCATTGATATCCCGATCCAAATTTTCAATTAGTTGAACTCCGTAGGCGCAATCGATGGCTTCAACCCGATGTCCTTTTTGAGAAAGTGCTTTGGCAATCTCCTGTCCGCTAACCAGGGAAACGTCTCTTTCAGCAGAAGTACCACCAAGTAATACCGCAATTTTTAAAGACACTTGTTCCTCCGAGTAACAAAGTTTCCTTAGGTCTAAATATAACTATATAAATGTACTTGTAAAAGATATTTCCACAGAAAAATTCACATGAATAATGGGTATTTTAACGCATAGCAATTAGTATTTCTCTAATACCTGTTGAACAAATTTTTGAATTTTGTTTTTTCCAAAAACTTCAATCACAATTGGTAATTCGGGACCATGGGTTACGCCGGTAAGCGCTACCCGGATTGGCATCCATAATTCACCCTTTTTGATGCCGGTTTCTTGTTGAATTTCTTTCATCACAGTTTTAAACGAATCAACCGTTAATTGGGGGAGTTGTTCTATTTTTTGGAGAAAAGTTTGCAGTACAGTTTTGGCAGTATCTTTTTTAACAATTTGTCTCGCTTCCTCTTCCTCTACCTGAATGATATCCCGGAAAAAAACCGCGGCTTTCTCGACAATTTCATCCCCTCGAGAAAGGTTCTTGTAGACACCGGAAATAATTTTTGAAATTTTTTCCCGATCGCTCACATCATAACCTGCTTTTTCTAAAAAGGGCATTAAAAACTTATTTCTGTCGGATTCGGATAGTTCACGGATGTAGTGACCATTCATCCAATCCAGTTTTTGTCGGTCGAATACAGCTCCTGATTTATTGACCCGTTCCAATGAAAATTGTTCAATGAGTTCATTCATACTAAAAATTTCTTTATCAGTGCCAGGATTCCATCCAAGAAGAGCGATAAAATTATTAAGTGCCTGGGGTAAATATCCTTTTTTTAAAAAATCTTCCACAGCAACATCGCCCTGTCGCTTGCTTAATTTTGAGCGATCCGGATTGAGCAATAGTGGTAAATGTGCTAATTGGGGAATTTGCCAATTAAAGGCGCGATAGAGCTGCAAGTGTTTGGGGACACTTAAAAGCCATTCTTCACCCCGAATGACGTGAGTAATTTCCATAAAATGATCGTCCACCACATTTGCTAAATGATACGTTGGTAATCCATCAGATTTTATTAAAATTTGATCATCCACCATTTCATTATTTACCCGCACTTCTCCCCGAATCAAGTCCTGAAATACAGTTTCACCTTCACCGGGCATCTTTAATCTGATGACATAGGGTTTTCCTTCGCTCAGGTTTTCCTTAATTTCTACATTGGACAAACGGCGACAGGTGCCATCGTATTTGGGTTGTTCTCCGTTAGCTTCCTGTTTTTTACGCATTTCCTCTAATCGATCAGGCGTACAAAAACAGTGGTACGCATCTTCCTGATCAACTAGCTGCTGAGCATGTTTTTTATACAATTCCTGTCTTTCAGACTGAACGTAAGGCGAATAAGAACCCTCTTTATCAGGACCTTCATCATAATCAATTGACATTGTTTGCAAGGTTTGAACTAAGTTCTCGGTAGCGCCCGGGACATAGCGGGATCGATCGGTGTCTTCGATTCTAAGGACAAGTTTGCCGTTGTAATGTTTGGCAAATAAATAGTTATAAAGGGCAGTGCGTAAACCACCAACATGTAAAAATCCGGTTGGACTCGGAGCAAAACGGGTACGAACATTTTCGGTCATTCTGCAAACTCCTAATATTATTCATACTAACAATCATATAAGACGATATAAATGGAACAATATATAATTCAATGAAAATAATACAAATAAGGATTAGATGATTCAAGTGTTATATTTGAAAAGTTGAATGATTTTCTTTAACACTTTTTAAAAAGATTAGAATTTTCACTTGATCGAGTGTGGTGATGCATTATAATTTAAAAGCTTAATTGGAACAAATTATGTCAAAATAATGAATTGTTTATAATTTATCAAAATAAAATTGATATATTTGAATTATTAAAATTAGTGATGTTTTAATTGAAAAATCAAAAGAAAGGTGAAAAGAACTTGAATACTTTAGACCATCATAAAACTGATACAGCCAGAAAAGAAAATCAGGAACAAGGCAATAAAGCCCCTAATTTCATCAGAAATATCATTCAGGAACATCTGGAAACCAATAAGTATGATGGACGAGTGCACACGCGCTTTCCACCGGAACCCAATGGCTATCTTCATATTGGTCATGCGAAATCCATTTGTCTGAATTTTGATTTAGCAAATGAGTTTAATGGATTGTGTAATCTGCGGTTTGACGATACCAATCCCATTAAGGAAGAACAAGAATATATCGACTC
>CAZVKP010000177.1:0-6732 GCA_964627635.1 uncultured Calditrichaceae bacterium
CTGCCTGATAAATTCTTCATAACCCTGCCGATATAATATATCTTCGCTATGTGCAACATAACTTGAATCTGTTAATTGGACAGCAGGAATTGAAAATTCCGATTTGGTGGGCCCCAGACAAAAAAACCGGACCAACATGACATGACCCTTCATAATGTCTTTTAAAATCTCATGCACATCCTCAGATAACTGGGTTCGATCTCCGGTGGGTATGGAAGAATCCAAAGTTTCACCTTCAGGTAATAAAAACAAAGTGTTATCTTTATCTCTTGCCTGATCGAAATAGTTGTCAAAATGAACGGTGTGTCCTTCAATGGCAAGTTTATGTTCCTCTCCGCTTTTTACCGCCGCTCTTCTAATATAATTTAAATCATATGGGTCATCTGTACAGACAAAAACCCGATCCGGATTACACAGTTTTATATGTTTTTCAATGAATTCATTAAGACGTTTGTTGTCTATTTTCATCAATTTTGTGAAGCCATCTTCCGTTAGTTTGCTCTTCAAAAATGCTGTGGTATTGTCCGACATTAAAAACTCTCCTTATGTCATAGAAAAAATTCTTTTGGTTAACTTATAATCCATTAATTGCTCTTATGGATTTATCTAAACAATAAAACAGTGAAAACATTTACCCTTCTAATATTAATTTTTTGTAGTAATAAAACGCAAGACTGAAAATATATTTTGAAGGTGAATGTTATCAGTTTTATTAGGAATATGCCATATCCGGCGAAAATATTTATTTGGTAACTACATTTTGCTCAATTCAACAATAGTCGCTCCCCAAGAGCCACCGCTGCCACCCTCGTGCCAGTAATTTAGAACTTGGGGATGGTCATCTAAAACAGAGTGGACAATTCTGCGAAGTGTACCAGTGCCTTTTCCGTGAATGATTCGGATTTGAAAAATCCGCTGGTCACGGCAAACCCGGATATATTCCGGAACCAAATCTTTCACATCACCCGGATGAAATGCATGAAGATCCAGTGTGCCGTCTATGGGATATTCGGCTTTATCTTTTGTCATAATATTCTACTTAATTTAAACTCTTCCACTTATAAATGAAAGCAGGCAATACAATTTTAAATGTAGATGGCCAAAATTTATAAAAAAATCGTCTTGATTTCATCTTGTGACTATTCGAGACTTTTATTATTCTTAAAGACCAGGAAATAATAAATAGAAAGGAAAATATCTTATGAAGACCATTCGCTGGGGAATTATCGGTGCGGGAAACGTTACAGAGGTTAAGAGTGGTCCGGGATTTCAGAAAACGGAAAATTCAGACCTGATAGCTGTCATGCGGCGGTCCGGCGCTAAAGCAGAAGATTATGCAAAACGGCATGGAATACCACACTGGTACGATGATGCACAAAAACTCATTTCAGACCCGGAGGTTGATGCAGTCTATATTGCCACACCACCAGATTCTCATAAAAAATATACTTGTCAGGTGGCAGAAGCCGGAAAACCGGTTTATGTGGAAAAACCAATGGCTCGAAGTTTTGATGAATGTGTGCAGATGATTGCAGGTTGTAAACGTGCCTCCGTTCCGCTTTTTGTAGCTTATTACAGAAGACAATTGCCTCGCTTTTTAAAAATTAAAGAACTTTTGGATGCCGGTTCTATCGGCGAAGTTCGTTTTGTTAGGGCAACTCAATTTATGCCGCCAATGCCGGAGGACCTCCAGAGGGACGATTTACCCTGGCGGGTAATTCCCGAAATTGCCGGCGGAGGGCGATTTGTAGATCTTGCCTCCCACACCCTCGATATCCTTGACTTTTTTCTGGGTCCAATTGCAAATGTTCGTGGTCATGCATCCAATCAGGGCGGACTTTATCCTGCAGAAGATATGGTCAGTTGCAGTTTCAAGTTCAAGTCAGGCATTCAGGGGAGCGGGCTGTGATGCTTTACCGCCTACAAATCAGTGGATAAAAATGAAATTGTTGGTACAGGTGGCAGCATTCGGTTCTCTACATTTGATGAGTCTCCCATAGAATTGTTGACCAGTAGTACCCACCAAAAATTTGAATTTCAAAATCCTGACCATATCCAGCAGCCACTGATTCAAACAATAGTGAATACACTCAATGGAACCGATGAATGTCCAAGTACCGGCGAAAGCGCAGCCAGAACGAGTTGGGTAATCGATGAAATTTTAAAAGAGTGGCGATTTCGAAACAATATACAGTTTGAGTAGAGCGGTTAACTGATGATGAAAATTAAATAGTGAAGTCGCAAATTAATCAAACCGCACCGACACTACCTTGCTTACACCGGCTTCCTCCATGGTGATACCGTACATGGCCTGTGCTGCCTGCATGGTCATTTTATTGTGCGTGACAAGTATAAATTGCGTATTATTGGAAAATTCCTTTAAGGCATGGGTGTAGCGAGAGATGTTTACATCGTCCAATGGGGCATCCACTTCGTCAAGGATGCAAAACGGACTCGGCTTTACCAAATAAATTGCAAACAGGAGTGAAATGGCGGTTAGTGTTTTTTCTCCGGCGGACATCAAGCTCAGGGTGGACAAGCGACGTCCCTTTATCCTCACAGAAATATCTATATTGGCTTCCAACGGATCATCATTTTCTAACAATTTCAATTCAGCTTCGCCACCTTCAAAAAACTTTCCAAAAACATTTTTAAAGTTTTCATTGATTTTTTGGAAAGTATCCATGAAAAGATTCCGGGCAGTTTTATTTAACTTGGTGATTGCTTCAATTAACTCGCCTTTCGCTTCCAATAAATCCGATTGCTGAGATTTCAAGAATTCCAGGCGCTCTTTTTCTTTCTCATGTTCTTTAATTGCCAACGGATTTACTTCCCCCAGCGATTCAATTTTCTTCCGGAGATTTTGAACATCTTCCTGCGCCTGTGGAATAGTTAATTGTTCGGGAACAGGTTGGGTTTTTATGAGCTTATCCAAATCCTCACCATGCCGTTCAATCATTTGTTCCCGTTGACTTCTTTGCTTAACTTCAATTTCCTGAATACGAAGTTCCAACTCGCGAAGCCTTTCCAATGCTTGATTCCAACGGCGATGTAATTTTTTAATTTCGTCTTCGCGTGCCATTATCAGAGATTTTAAACTCTGGTAGTTATTCTCAACATTCAGTTTTTCTTTCTCTACCTCATCACGGTCCCGGTACAGAATCTCCAGTTCAGCTCGTTTTTCCTCTATTTCTTTATTTATCGTCTCAATTTCGCTACGATAATTTTCAATTTCCTGATGGGCAATTTGAATATTTTGTTTGGCTTCTCCTGATGCTTGATTCATAAATTCGATTTTTTGATCCAGCTCTCCAACTTTACTTTTGTGATCCAAATACTCCATCTGTAATTGCTGAACTTCTTTCGAAATTTGACGATAATGGTGGTCTGCAGAGTTCACTTTTTCATTAAAACGCTCATCCTCTCGTTTGAACATTTCCTGTTGTTCATCCGCTTCCTGAACTTTTGGTATCAGCTCTTTTTCTTGGCGGGACAGTTCCGCAATGTGCGTTTCAAGGCCTGCAGATTCCTGCTGGATATCGGATAGCTGCTCCTGTAATCGATTCAATTCATAATTTTGCTGATTATAGTTTTGCTCAATTTTCTTCACAGAATCTTGCTGCTGCTCACACAGACCATCAAATTCCCGATATTTTTCTTTTTTGCTGCCGATCTGCTCGCGAATAGAATTAACGTTTTGCTGAGTTTCCTGAAATTTATCCTCAAGGTGTTGCAATTCTGTTTTGCTTTTTTCAAACTGTTGTTTACGCCCCGTTAAATTCAAAACCTGTCGTGAATCCCCGCCGGTAAGCTGTCCCCAGTCGCCAAGTAATTCACCTTCCTGGGTTAAGTAATTAAAAGATGGGAATTCTTTATGACATTGAATGGCAATGTCCATATTTTTTACTAACATCACCCGGTCGAACAAGAAATCAAACAACTGTTTATAGCGAGAATCATATTTCACCACATTTTTAAGTGGAGTTGTTTCTCCATTAAGTTGTCCGGGTTCCGGTTCACCGTTCCGGCTCACATTAAGTAATGAAAGTGGAATTAAAGTTAAACGGCCCTTATGTTGTGTTCTGATCTCATTTAAAATATCCTTTGCAATTTCCTCTTCTTCCACAACCAGGTAGTTTGCTACCTCTCCCAAATAACTTTCTAATGCAGGGCGGTACTCGTCGCTGGTATCCACCAGATTAGCCAAGGTGTCAATCAGTCCTCGATAATTTTGTTTATGCGCCATCACATATTGAACACTGGATGAAAAGCCTTCGTGATTTTCTATCAATTTTTGCAAAAACTCTTTCCGGTTACTTAGCTTTTCAATCTCACCTGCAAATTGATTCTTTTTTTCTTCAAGTGCATTTAGGGAGTTTTCTAATTCCTCAATCTGTTTTCGTAAAAGTGCTCGCTCCTTTTCATAGACCTGCGCATCTTCTCGCGCATTCTTTAAGTCCTCTTCCAACTCGCCGAATTTGACCCGAGTTTGTCCGAGATGATCCTCTAAATTTTGATAATTTGATGCCAAGCGGTTTTTCTGTTGTTCTATATTGCTTTTTTGGAGAGTAATTCGCTGATATTCTTCTCTGGACTTCCTTATTTCATCCAGTTTATTGACATTTTCCTCCCTGAATTTCTGATATTCATTACGGCATTCTTCTAAATGTTCTTCAGCCTCCAACTGACTATTTGCTTTTTCCTGATACCGGCTATATTTTGTTTCTAACGCTTGCTCAGTTTCACCCTTATCTTGTTGAACTTGTTCTAATCGCTCAGACAAATCCTCAATTTTTTTCTGCTGTGTTTCTATTTCTGATTCTGTTTTGGATACATTCTGCTTGAGGGAACTCGCCTTCTGTTCGTTCAACCGCACAACCTGTTGAATTTCTGTGATTTTTGCATCCGAGTGACTCAAACGGGAAGAAACTTCACGGAACTGCTTTTCCAAATCGACTGATTTTGTCTGAAGTTTTTCTAACTCAGCCTCACCTTTATTAACTTCGGTTCCCAATCTTTCCCGGGTTTGACGAACCTGCGAATATTCTTCCCGAAGGGGAATCAACTCCTGTTCAAAGCTCCGCATTTTCAGTTGATAGATAAAAAGTTCTTTCTGTTGTAAATCCTCTTTGTATTGATGGTAGCGTCGTGCTTTCCCTACCTGCCGGGAAAGCGAGTTTACGATCTTCTGTACTTCAGAGATTACATCATTCAGGCGGACCAGTTCCTGTTCAGTTGTATCCAATTTCCGAAGTGCGGATTTTCGGCGGTTTTTATATTTCTTAATGCCGGCGGCTTCCTCAAACATGCGGCGACGTTCTTCCGCATTGTCGCTGAGTATCTGTTCCACCATCTTTAGTTCTATCACCGAATACGCATCCGATCCCATACCCGTGTCTGCAAATAAATCAATCACATCCTTTAATCTCACCTGACGATTGTTAATCAGATAATCGCTATCACCGGAGCGATACAGTCTACGGGTAATCTTTACTTCCGAATAAACCGAAGGTAAAATATTTTTAGTATTCTCAATATGAATGGAAACCTCCGCTAAGCTCAACGGCTTTCTGGTTGAAGTGCCGTTAAAAATAGTGTTTTCCATTTTATCCAGACGTAACAACGACGGCCTCTGTTCACCCAGAACCCATCTGATAGCATCCACAATATTTGATTTACCACACCCATTGGGGCCAATGATTGCGGTAATTCCATCGTTAAACTGGAAAGAGGTTTTGTGAGCGAATGATTTGAATCCAAAAACATCTAACTTAGATAGATACATCCAGTCTGATAAGCTTCCTTAATTTTAAACCAAGTTTATTACAACTCTTTTCATTGTCGTTCTCAACAAAACAATGATTCCAATCCCTATAAGCTGACAGAACGGTATAGGTTAAACAAAAAATCCAAATGTCCTGTAAAATTTATTTGTTTCTGTAGGTAGAAGAATATGGTTCCGCCAACTAAAATTAACACAAATATAGAAATTAAGAAGACCCGTGAATAGGGACTTTCCAACAAAACTCGGGTGCCATTAATCCACCTTGTGATATACCAAATATGAAAATATAATAGTAAGATTAATAAAATCCAATAGGAATTCATAACCAAAAGTAAATTGTAAAAAAACAAACCGATAGGTAATAAGAGAACGAACGGTGAACCCGCCCATGCGCTGGCTGCCAGGGCCTGACGCATATGAACTCTGTGTTCTTTAAATAGCGAAAAAAATTGAATAGGAAAAGCTAAAATCACCAATAAAATGAACATAATGATTGCCAATATTGGAATTGAAAAAAAGGGTTTCCATATAATGGTTGCTACGAGAATTTTGGCATCATCAGCATGAAATAACAGGGACAGTAAGTAATCCATAATTAAATTATTCCTGAAAAAATAAAAAATGCTTCCTATCATAACCCCGCCATTAACGGACGTAACCAACATTAGGAAGAGACTTTCTCCGTAGGGAATTAAACGTCGCTCCTGCAGATCTACAAAGAATCCGTGGGAGCGTCTTATGGATCGATGAACATTATGCCGAAAATCTAATAGTGAACGATAGACCAATAAAAATACCAAAAAATTGATAAGACCGACAAATATAAAAACAAAAGTTCCGATGTTCTGTTTTTCGGATGTAAATGACTCAGTAGATATGGAACGATTGTTATCCGGAGAGACATCGGGACATGTCTCCAGGCGTTGACGCTGTGCATTATAGATTCT
>CAZVKP010000178.1:0-6685 GCA_964627635.1 uncultured Calditrichaceae bacterium
AACAGGTATTGGAACTAAACCATGTATACTCATCGTCATCATCATAGATTTCTTTTTTGTTCGGTACTCATAACAGGATTCATTCTGATGTTCTTCTTGTCTAATTGCGCAAGTCAAAAAATAAAGAAAGAAGAACAGGTTTTGAAAGAACCGAAAGAAACTCAGCCTGAACGAAATCAGGTTTCCGAGAGTGTGGTCGAAAAAATCCCGCCCGATACGCTTGGAAAAATCGAAGGGGTGGTTAAAGATTCATTGACCGGTGAACCGCTTCCGGGTGTCACGATTATCCTTAAAGGAACCAATCTCGGTACTACAACCGACATCGATGGGCATTATGTGATCCCGAATGTACCTCCCGGCAAATATGATATCAGTGTATCTTTTATGGGATACCGTGATCTTGTTACAAAGAATGTGAATATTTCGGACGATGCGACAAATCATGTTAACTTTTCACTCTCTGCAGCCGACATTGAACCGGAAACAGCGGCGATAGAAACAGGAGAACGGGAAGAGACTCCTGATGTACCCGAAACTCAACCTCCCGCTTCAGGTTATACAATTGACAGTCTTCTTGCAGAGTTGCCGACCGGGAATATTGCATTCAATACCCCTCCCCGCATGAATCTGGAAGAAACCGCGTATATTCAGCTTCTTTTGGATTTGACAAAGTCGGTAGAAGATCTAAAACAAAAGATTGAGGAAAAAGGTTTAAAAGAAGGTGACACTATTCGGGTGGCGCCTCAAATGCAGGCACTGTTAATCGGAAGCAAGTTCGACATAACGCCAATTACTCCTGAAATCCAACCCATCACCAAGCAAGCTGTCACTGAATGGAAATGGGAAATCAGCCCGAAGCAAGTGGGCGACCACGAACTTCATCTGACTTTAAATGCCATTGTAAAACTGGAGGGGGATAAAGCCACCAGATTCATAAAAGCTTTCGACCGCACCCTGC
This sequence comes from uncultured Calditrichaceae bacterium, assembly GCA_964627635.1. Taxonomy (GTDB): domain Bacteria; phylum Calditrichota; class Calditrichia; order RBG-13-44-9; family RBG-13-44-9; genus CAZVKP01. The sequence continues at coordinate 959 of CAZVKP010000178.1, forward strand.
AGGTGGAAGTTACCTGGCGCCAAGTTACTGCCGGATTTTTGTCTGAGAACTGGCAGTGGTTATGGGCAGTAGTTGTCGCACCGGTTGCCGGTTGGTTTTGGCGACAAAGAAACCGCAAAAAGAAAGGTTCGAAGAAATAAATATTTTAAGGGGATGCTGATAATCAGCAATAAAGTAAGTTGTCACCTTTTGTGAAATACCATGATCGGGACTCACGAACTCTTTGATTTTTCATCAAAAATTTTACGATCCAAATAACAAAATATAGCATTAATAAATTTGAAAAGCTTCAAGTGAAAACACAACACTGACTCCATTGTTTACGATTGACTAAACTGTAAATAATTTAATAGGTGCTGCAAAACATGAAAAGAATCCTTCACACAATATTCTCTCTGCTGATTTTCTCCCTTCCATTGCTGTCACAGAATAGCCACCTAAAATAAAAAGTTGAAAAATATTTTGATGGCATCTCACAATTTGGTTTTTCCGGCACTGTAATCGTGGGGGAGACCAACGGCATCATATTTCATAAACCGTACGGACTTGCCGACCGTGAGACCGGCAGAAAAAATACGTCCCACACTGTGTTCACTGCCAACTCGATAACCAAGCTATTTACTGCGCTGCTGACAATGAAACTTCAATCTGAGAAACTACTCGATTTGGACGATAGAATATCGCAACATATCCTCAATGTTCCAGAAGACAAAAAGAATATCACCATCAGACATCTGTTGACACATACCGCAGGAATTAAACGAAATGGCTTAGCCGGTGGTGATACCAATTTGGAAGCAACCAGGGAAGTGGTGTTAGAAAATGTTCTGAACAGCGATTTACCTTTTCCACCTGGCGCCAGGCAGGAATATTCAAATATCGGTTATACGCTACTGGCAATAATTGCTGAAAATATTACTAATAATAGCTATGAAAATTTGCTTTTCAAGAAAATCTTAAAACCTTCCCGAATGTTTCAGACCGGCTACTTGCTCCCGGACTATAAAGATGCTGATCTCGCCAAAGGCTACCGTGGAGATAAAAAAATCGAAGCAGTGATTAATTTACCCCAATTGGCAGATGGTTTAACATGGAATATCAGAGGAAACGGCGGATTGCATTCCAACATATTTGATATGTATCGTTTTTATCTCGCTTTAAACAAAGAGATATTTATAGAGAAGGGATTATTGGAGATTATGCTGAAAAAGCCGATAGACAACCTGCAAGATAATAAATACCACGGCATTGGATTTGAGGTTGAGATTGAAAACAACTTGAGAGATGTTTCCCACAGCGGCGGAAACGGATATTTCTCTGCAGATTTTCACTGGTTGATTGATGAAGGAAAAATGTTCTATATTGCAACCAATGATGGGAGCATCAATATTGGACAGGTATCTAACAATATTAAAAAGATCATCCGAAATCAGTCGGTAGAAATGCCGCCAAAGATCGTTTTTCTCTCTACAGATTCCTTAAAACATTATACCAGCTCGTATTTATCAGAATCCGATGATACGGTAGAAATTGAAATTGAAGACGAAAATTTAAAGTTAACGGCAGACACTGATGAAGGGATCCAAGCCATTTTCGGTTTAAAAAGTAAAGATTCTGAAAAAGAGTTGCATAATCTGGCACAAAAGTCAAAAGAAATTTTACATCAGGAGTTTTCGGGAAATTTTAAGCCAAAATTTTTGGCAATGAACAAAAGCACCTCCGTTGAATCTCTCAAAAGATATCATCAGTACGATGCAAAATATTGGAAAGAGCAGTTTGGCGAATTTAAAAAGGTTCAAATAATTGCAACAGCAGGTTCCACTGAATATGCAGCCGTTCTGCTGAAAATCAATTTTGATAACGGTGCAGCAGCAGAGATCTACACCTGGAAAAAAGGAATCTTATCGAATATTTCGGTGTATCCGGATTGGAGCCAATTTGAATTCGGCAAAAAAATTTATCCCTTAACAAATGAAAGGTTTCAGTCTTATAGTATTAATTCCCCAATTATAACCACAGTACAATTTTTGTTTGAAAGAAACACAAGTAAACTGATAGGATTAATTGTAAATGATGAGCAATTAGAGTTCGTAAAAAACGGTCGTTAAAAAAGATAGGTTTTATGGTAAGGCTTAAATGAACCATTATCATATTGTGGGTTCATTCAATGTTAAAATTCGCAGGAAACTAACTCACAATCTCCCTAACCAGAGCCTCTGTCAGTTCGGAAGTGGTGGCATTTCCACCCATATCCGGCGTGAGATGTATCCGTTCGCTCAGTAAAGTAATGACGGCATGTTTAATCTGATTCGCCACATGTTCCTCATTTAAATAGCGCATCATCTGTTCTGCCGAAAGGATTAAAGCAAGGGGATTCGCCACATCTTTTCCGGCAATATCCGGAGCGCTGCCGTGAACGGCTTCAAACACAGCCATATCCTCTCCGTAATTTGCCCCCGGAACCAATCCAAGTCCTCCCACTAATCCTGCAGCCAGATCACTCACGATATCTCCGTAAAGGTTCGTCAATACCACAACATCAAATTGTTCCGGACGCATCACCATCTGCATAGCACAGTTATCCACAATAATATCTTTAAATTCAATTTCGGGATAAGATTCGGAAATGCTGCGACAGCTTTTAAGAAATAGTCCGTCACTCTTTTTCATAATATTAGCCTTATGAACTGCATGAACCGTATTCCGATTATTTTTTTGAGCGTAGTCGAAGGCAAAACGAGCGATCCGTTCCGAAGCCACTTTGGTAATAATTTTGAGCGTCTGGGCAACACCGGGTGCAATATCCTGTTCCAAACCGGAATACACATCCTCTGTATTTTCCCGCACGATAACCATATCCACATTAAGAAATTTATTACTAATTCCGTATTTTGAACTCACCGGCCGGACATTGGCAAACAAATTCAGTTCTTTGCGCAGCGCCACATTTACACTGGTAAATCCCTCCCCCACCGGTGTAGTCACCGGACCCTTTAGCGCAACCTTATTTTTCCGGATGGAATCCAAAACTGATTTCGGAAGGGGTTCGCCGGATTCTTCCATGGCTGATGCACCAGCTTTTACGACCTCCCAATCTATTTCTGCGCCGGCAGCTTCCAATACTTTTTGCGCTGCTCGTGTTACTTCCGGTCCGATCCCGTCTCCAGGAATTAATGTAATGCGATGTTTCATGTTTTATGCTCCCCTGTTGGAGAAAGATTTTCGAAACCAACCTTTTTAACTGATAAATATAATTGGTTCTCTGAATGGATAACAGTCCAATTTCAAACATCTGTAAAAAATAAAATATTAGAAGGAAATTCTATGAATGGGAATTAATTTTATCCACCAGGCCGGAAGCAGCAGCATTATCCAGACACCATTCCACACTTCCCTTCTGAGGATTGACCATGGCAGCAGGATAATCTTGGTAGTCATTAAGACCTTCGTATATATTTTTAACAATACCACTCTTTTTCTCACTGGTAACCAGAAAAGATATTCGGTGAGCACTATTAATAACCGGTAATGTGAGGGTGATGCGTTTTTGACCGCTGGTTGGATGGAAAGCAACCGTGCAAACTTTATCTTTTACCCCAAGAGCGTCGCTTCCCGGGAATAGAGAGGCGGTATGCCCGTCATCTCCCATTCCCAGAAAAATCCAATCAAATCGTGGCATTTTCTCAAGTTTCTCCTGAACACTCTTTAAAATTTCCTGGGAATATCGATCTGCTTCTTCCTCAGGTTTTGCTTCTCCCCGAATTCGGTGAACATTTTCTTCCGGAATTTCAATTTGTTCAAGTAAAAATTGCCGGGTCATCCCATAGTTGCTGTCCGGATCTTCAGGCGGTACAAAACGTTCATCACCCCAGTACAGATGCACAATATCCCATTTCACTTTATCGCGAAACGGAGAACTTGCCAATTGCTTGAACAATAGTTTAGGGGTACTCCCCCCGGAGAGGGCGATATTTAAAACTTTATTTGAAGCCTCTGCGCTTTTTACTTCACTTGCGAAGTCTTTCGCTAACCCCTGTGCTAATTTTTCAGGTGTTGCATAAATTCTGGTGTATGGTCTAACCATAAACTCATCTCATTTTATGAATATTGGATTTCTACAACTCACAATATTGATCCTCGTTTGTTAAATTCTTGCAGGGATAGCGCCAATCCTCACTCTCCGCTTCGAATAGTAAACTGGCTTCTTTAGGACCCCATGACCCGGCAGGATAACCGAATATCTTGATATCCGGATTCTCTTTCCAGGTTTCCAGAATTGGGGTAATAAATTTCCAGCACGCTTCCACTGCATCCGCTCTGGCATAAAGTGTGGAATCCCCAAGCATGCAATCCAGCAGTAACCGTTCGTATGCATCCGGAAGATATGCACCCCGTAAATCCGAGTAGTGAAAATCCATGTTTACATTTTCTATCTTAAATCCCGCACCAGGGGTCTTCATTCCAAATTTAAGTAAAATCCCTTCGTCCGGTTGAATACGGATAACCAGTTGATTATCTCCAACAGAATCATGATCCGGTTGTTTGAAGAGCCGATGCGGGGTTTGCTTAAAATGAATGACCACTTCAGTTACACGAGTGGGGAGTCGCTTTCCGGTTCTGATGTAAAAAGGAACACCGCCCCAGCGCCAATTATCAATGAAAAATTTCATCGCGACAAATGTTTCGGTACGGGAGTCCTCCGGAACATTATTCTCCTGGCGGTAACCTTTCACCTTTTCGCCTTTTATGGTGGAATCAAGATATTGTCCGCGTACCACCTGCTGAGGCACATCTTTGGGGTCGATGGGACACAAAGCCTGAAATACTTTTATGCTTTCATTTCTCACTGCTTCATCGTTGAATAACGCCGGCGGCTCCATCGCAATCATACCCACCACTTGCAGTAAATGATTTTGAACCATATCCCTCATTGCCCCGGATTTATCATAGTAGCGCCCCCGATTCTCCACGCCCACACTCTCTGCCGCAGTCACTTCCACATGATGCACGTAATTTCGATTCCACAATGGTTCAAAAATGCCATTGGCAAAACGGAATGCCAACACGTTCTGGACTGTTTCCTTCCCCAGATAATGATCGATTCGATAAATTTGCTCCTCTTTAAAATGCTTTTGCATGTTCAGATTCAACTGTCTGGCAGAATCAAGATCGTATCCGAAGGGTTTCTCTACAATAATGCGTTTCCAACCGGATTCCTCCCCCTGCTTATTCAGACCTTGGTCCCCCAAATTTTTAGAAATACTCTCATATAAACTCGGCGGAACTGCCAGGTAATAGATAACATTATTTTCAGTTTCAAGAGCTTTGTGTAGTTCATCAAGTCTGGATTTAAGATTTGCATAATCTTCTTTATCTTTGGTATCGGTACACTGGTAGTACAAATGACTTAAAAAACTGTTTAAGCTATCCGATTCAACAGGCTGTTTTTCACAAAACTCCTTTACATCTTCAAGCATTTTTTCTCGAAATGACTCGTCACTAAAAGAGGTTCGGCTTACGCCTAAAATGCCGAATTTTTCGGGTAGCAAATCTCTCCTGAATAGATCATACAGCGCAGGCATTAATTTTCGTTTGGTTAAATCTCCCGACGCACCAAAAATGACCAATATACAGTTATTTGGCTTCTCCATAAAAACCTCATCTTTATTCACAATTTTGCTATTTGTTAGTTTTAAAAGATCAATTTTTCTTTTTCACTGCATGACC
>CAZVKP010000179.1:0-6664 GCA_964627635.1 uncultured Calditrichaceae bacterium
ATGGCAGTGTGAGAATTTTTACCACCTACGTTGGTACAAAATCCTAATATGTGTTTATGATGAAGCCTTATAGTATCTGCGGGACTGAGGTTATCTGCAACAACCACCGACCTTTTTGTGATATTTTGTGGTTCTTTTTTTCCTAATAAGTTTCTTAAAACCAACCGTTTAAGATTTTGAATATCAAATGCACGTTCTCGCAGGTACTCGTCGGAAAGCTCAAGGAAATACTCTTTTTTATTTCGAAAAACCTTAAATGTGGCGTAAGGGGCGTCGTAAAGTTTATCTTTAATTAATTGTTCAACTTCATCTAAAAAAAATTTGTCGTCTAAAATAGTAATTTGAGACTGTATAATATCAGCAAATTCCTGGCTATAACTTCTTTTAGCCTCTTCATAAACTTTACGTAAATGATTCCGACTTTCTTTAATGGCTTTTTTGAAGCGGGAAATTTCATTAGAAACGCTTTCTTGAGAAATAAACCGCATTTCAGGTGCTAATATCGGTTCGGAATAGACGAAAATCGGTCCAATAGCGATGCCGGGCGATGCAGGTATTCCCTTGACAGCGATTTCTCTTTTTTGATTTATGTCAACGTCTCTTTTGCTCATAATTTGAAAATTTTATTTAGTAGCTGAAAATAGAAAATTTTAGTTGGCATATCAAATTATTTTTGGATTAGTTTTATGAAAAAACTTATAAGAAATTAGCATATTTTTAAACATCGACAGATGGGAATTTGTACTATCTCTAAAATATAAAGTATTTATCAATTCATGGTGGGAATTAATTTTTGTGTTTCTCTATGTCTTGTTATATGTTCCTTTAAGAGAATGTGTTATTCCCTGCCTGCTAACGCTTACCACGCAGAGGCCACAATGTGGAAATGACATGCTTTATTTCACAGCAGAGTTATTGATTTTATTTTAATAGTACAGCGGGTTTTATTATAATTTATGATTATAGCATAATTTATTTATATCGGATTTTAATTAGCAAATCCTGTTCGAGAGAATAAATTGGTCTTCTGGTGAAGCTGTTTAGTTTAATCTTGTGTGCTTGGTTACCAGGAACGAGCAAGGTATTCTTGTGAAATTATTGCTCATTAATTGACCTGGGTAGATGACATGGTGCGTCATTTGTAACAAAATTCAGTTGGCAAAATGTTTGCAATTAGTATTGTCGAAAATTAAATAGCGGAGGTATAAGTTGAAAAGGATATCGAATTTTTTTGTTTTTTTCATATTTGCTTTGGTGGCATCCCTAAATGCGCAAACGGATTCATTAAACATCTACTGGGATGCAAATTCAGAAGAAGATATGCTTCAGTATCGTCTCTACAGAGATATAAATACTTCGAATAATTTTCAGGAAATCCAAATTGTTCCCCACCCTACAGATTCTCAGGTACACTCGGTTGATAGACCAGACCAAATGCCGGGAAATTTATATGCCTATAAAGTTTTAGCAGAGGATTCGGCGGGAAATCGTTCAGATTTTTCGGAAACAGTTTCTGTAGGTATTCCGGAATGCATTTTTTCACGAGAATCAATTCTATCCAATCAAACCACCAGCATTTCTCTAAGTGAAGTTGTCAGCGATCCTGATAATGATGTGAGTGAGCTCCAAATAACAAAGGTTTCTTCAAACCAGGTTGATGTTGATACCTCTTCCGGTGAATTGAATCTAACCCCTAACCCTTTGGATTATTTCGGAGATGCCAGGTTTACACTAAAGGTGGAAGACCCGGATGGTTTTTGGGACCAAAAAGAATATGTTATAACCATAGAAGAAGTTTCAACCAACACCAAACCGGTTGCACAAAATGATGAGATAACAATTGAGGAAGATTCTCCAACCACCATTAACGTATTGGAAAACGATAGTGATGAGGATGGTGACGAGTTGTCAGTTACCGAATTCTGGGATGGAGATCATGGCGACGTTTCTCGCGATAACAATAATTTGATTTATGATCCGGATGCAAATTTTACCGGAAATGATCTTTTTTCCTATGTCATCAGCGACGGTAATGGCGGGAAGGATACCGCAGATGTAAGTGTCCAGGTGAATCCGGCAAATGATCCCCCGGAATTGCTTGTGCCCGAACTTTTCGTAAGTGAAGTAAGTGATAATATATTTGATTTAAAGGTTTATGTGGATGACCCTGATGATGATGTTGAAGATTTAACCTGGGAATTTCTGGATTATGACCATTTCCGGATTTCCTGGGAAAATGAAGCCAGTAAATTAATTAAAATCGAAAATCTGGATGGTACACTTCAGGAAAGCGGGCGATTCATCGTCAGCGATCCTGCAGGATTGTCAGATACGGCTCAGGTGTTATTAAATTATATACCGGGTGCCACAAATACCGCACCCTCTTTAACTAATTTACCGGGTAATCTTCAGCTACAATCAGATGAGGTAATAAGCCTTAGACTGAGTCAATATGTAGTCGATTCAACCCACACCTTTAGAGAATTAAGCTGGGAATTCAGACCCAGTCCCGAATTAAGCTATAGTTATACTCCCTACAGTTCGGAGCTGGAAATTTCCCGCAGAACCGAGTTCGAAGGAACCACCAGCTTTTATATCAAAGTATCGGATGAGGGTGGACTTTCTGATGAAAAGAATATAACTATCCAGGTGTCGTCTGATCCCGGTGGTGGCGGTGATGATGGAAATGAGGAGGAGGACGAATATCATGTGGTTGCCGCGCCGAATCCCTTCTACTCTTCACAAGGAGAAGAGCAAATGGTATTCGATAATTTGCCGCCGGATGCCGTGGAATTGCTGATTGTCACTATTGATGCTAAACTTATTTACAAACAATCTCTGCAAGAAAATTTTGGTAAAAGGTTTAATTATAGCGTTATTGATAATAATGATCGACCGTTATCAAGCGGCGTCTACTTGTATTATATCAGAGGAGAAGGTGGTAAGGTTCTGAGTAAGGGTAAGTTTGCCGTTGTTCGGTAACGGAGGTTTCCGATTGGGTAATTATTGTTTTCTGGCGCGGAGCATCATAATGATGGCGCCAATACCAAATACGATGTTGCCTATCCATGCGGCAAACCAGGGAGCTAAATTCCCTTTATGACCCAACACCTGTCCGGTTCGGAGAAACAGAAAATAGATGAAGCCGATGAGCAGGGCGAGCGCAAAACCAAGTGCTGGCCCGCTCCTGCGTTTGCGGGCAGCCAATGGCGCCCCGAAAAGAACGATAATTAAATTGGAAAAAGGGTAAGAAATTTTCATATAAAGATCTACCAACCATTTTCTGGCGTCTGCGCCCATGGCGTTCATTTTATCAACGAATCGATTTAATTCCTGATAATTCATTTCCTCCGGTGCAATTTCCAAATCGAGTAGATCCGAAGGGGTGATTTGACTCTCCTTATAAAAAACCGTGTCTGTTCGAGTCACCATTTCTGTGGAATCGGTTAACCGCCGTTTAATCACATTGGTTAGCATCCAATTTTTCTCATTGGGTTGCCATTTCATGTATCGGGCATCCAGCCGTTTGGTAATTTTATTATCTTTGATCCATAGAATGTTGACTTTGTGTGCTCTCTTTTTGGAAGCTTCATAATATTGAATATAAATTTGCCGATTTTGCCCATCCTGAATTGCCAGTTGGTTACGTGCGGTTTCAATTTCACGCTGTTCCTTTTTTATATTATAGCGGTAAATATCCAGTCTGGCACGGTTTGTTTCCGGGACCAGCGTCTCAGCGGCTAATCCAGATAATAAACTGACCATTAATCCAAGAATGACTACTGGTACTAAAATCCGGTAGAGACTGACCCCGGAAGATTTAATGGCAATAATTTCGTTGTGCTGTGCCATACTACCCAGAGAGAATAAACTGCTGAGCAGCATAGAGATGGGAAGTGTTAGGATAATGATATAGGGTATATAGTAAATATAATAGAGTAATAATTGACCGAACGAAGCATTATGTGATAAAAATTTATCCAAATTTTCGATTAAATCTACCACAATAAAGATGATAATAAATGCCAAAATGGTAAAAAAAAGTACTGTAAGAAATTTTTTAAATATATAAATATCTAAAATTTTAGTCACTGTGTATCTTCAGCTCCCTTAAAAAACATCTGCAAAAATTTTGGTAACCGTTCCCAATTTATAAAAGTGGTTTCTTTTACGGCACGAAATGTCAAAAATATCCCGAAGGAACCGACAATAATGTTTGGCAGCCACATGGCTAAGAACGGTGACAAGAGTTGGCGATCTGCTAATTCTTCCCCTCCAATGAGAAAAACCCAATAAAGTAAGAAGAAACCAATACTGAAGGTTATTCCTACTCCCAGGCTACCCCGACGAGCTTTAATTCCAAGGGGAGCACCGATCAACACGAATACAATACTGGCGAAGGGAATGGAAAGTTTTTTATTAATTTCAACTTTAAACTTAAATATTTGATCTTCATAGTGTTTAATATTTTTTTGACTTCGCTTTAATTTATGTAATGTGGACTGTGTCTTCCTGAGAGATTTTGACCGTATCACTTGTTTCCTCTCAAAATCGGCTTCCTGTAATTTTTTTATTTGGGAAACAGTGGCCAAATCTTGTTCCAACGTATCGGGATGTGGATAATATCTCCGCAGGGCAGTTTGCATTTTTTCAATTTCTTTTGCTATGGCATCTTTATTTTTTTGAACTTCCTGCTGCATCATATCGATATTCATTTCGCGGTCTCCCCGCCATTCATCATCCGCTCGTTTAAATACCAATTCTGGAGCAGGAATGTAAAAAACATTTCGGATAAACTGCAATCGCCGGTATTCTGAAAAATCCTTGGTACCTATTTCATGAATTTCACCATTAAATAGTGTGAAAACCAATTGTTCACTCTGCTTATCAAAGACCAAATGACCTTGTTTCGCCGTAATGGTACGCTGTACCTGAGAACTGCTGCGATCGAATATTGTAATATCTTTTAATCGATCCACTTCGCCAGTGGCAATTTCCGGTCCCATAATATCAGTTCTCTCTATCACCTGTTTACCCAAAGATTTTTCGATTTCCTGAACCAGAATACTGAAATTTCCAAGGTTGATATATAAACCTTCTTCAAGCTGTAAAGTGGGTTTTTTGCGTGAAATGCTATGGAACAACAAACGTGCCCGGTGATTAAATTCCGGCAAAACCTTATCATTGAACCAAAACATAAACAAAGTCAATAAAATTGTCATCACCAGCACCGGACGAATTATTTTATAGAGGCTTATGCCGGAGGTTTTTAATATGGTGATTTCATTATCTGCCGACAGCCTTCCATAAGCCATCAGAGCGGCAACCAGCACTGCCATGGGAACAGCCAGAGCCAGCATCCAGGCCAGATTCAAATAAATCAATTCCAGAATGGTCAAAATGGAGAGCCCTTTGCCAAATATCCTGCCAATGTATTGGGCGATAAACTTGGTCACAAATACGAACATGATAACCGCAAGAGAGAAGAAAAAGGGACTTAAATGTTCCCGAATGATGTATCTTGATAACAAAAACATTATATCTTTCTATTTTAAGCCTTTGAATATAATCAACTTCCAAAACTGTCTCAAGGATATTCCCCGATTGTCCGAATTCTTTAAATTAAATAGTCATTGCTTTAAACACCAATCTCATATTGTCGTTTCTTGCAATCTTGTTATTTTCTAAAAAAGAGTCAGGCTTTTCTCTTTTTTCAATCTGATATGTTGAGAGTGGAAATGGCGGATTTCAATACCTCAACTGTAAATTTTTGACAGTTTTTTATAAAGGATTTTAATTTATTGTCGATTTTTATAAAGTGTGTTGATGTAGTTTAAAAGCATACAGTTGTTAAATAATATTGATTGAGGGACAAGACTAAATATGAAATTTGAAAGGGATTTTGTTTATATGAAGCCACAAACAGAAGAACATCAGGACAATGTAAGAGAGTCTGAACAGGGTAGTTTTAAAAATACACATCAAAACTCTACATCTCAAAATCATAATTTGCAGGAATGCCTACCGAACAATTACACAAATAATAATGGTGAATTGCTATTTCATTTAGTTCCCAGTGCCGTCTTCACTATCGATACCAATAGAAAAATCCTCAGCGCGAATCAGAAAACCTTGGAAATATTGGGATATTCATCAGAAGAACTCATCGGTAAGTCCTGCAAAAAATTTGCAGTGGAACCCTGCCAAAATCAATGTGGATTATTCTCAGATAATCCCAAAAAGCCAATTTATCAGAAAGAATGTATTATAAAAACTAAAACTGGTGAACATCGATTTATTCTTAAAAATGCCGACGTCATTCGAAATGCACAGGGAGAAATTACCGGTGGAATCGAAAGTTTCGAGGATATTACCGAGCAAAAACTGGCGGAAGAGTCGCTGCAACGGGAAAAAAATTTCATTTCAGCAGTTTTGAATACCAGCGCAGCACTGGTGGTGGTGCTTGATAAAATGGGTAATATAATTCGTTTTAATGCTGCCTGTCAAAAATTGTCGGGTTATAGTGAACGAGAAATGAAAGGTAATAAAATTTGGAATTTCTTACTGCCGGCGCATGAGCAGGATAATGTTCTAAAAATTTTCGAACAACTCAAAGAAGGCATCTATCCGGTTTGTTACGATAACGGCGCTAATATGGTTGTTG
>CAZVKP010000180.1:0-6656 GCA_964627635.1 uncultured Calditrichaceae bacterium
CGGGTAAAATCACGGCAGAGCCAAAATTTAGAATCACTCCTTTGCTCAACTCCGACACTACACCCACGAATTTTCTGAAATCCGTAAGCGATGCCTCTCCCAGATCTGCACCGTCACAACTCGGGTGCTGGTGTATAATATCGGTCCCTACCGCTATATGTACGGTCGCGGGTATATTACGCTTAAAACAGGTATAGAGTATGCTGAGGTCCCTGTAACGCATCTTCTCTTCATCGATTACACCCCCGACCGCGGCCCCGGCGCCTGTGCCCTTTTCCACTGCCTCTGCCAGGGCGCCGTTAAGATAAAGCGCTGTTTCCTTGGCCATGCCAAAACTGCCGTCCCGCAGATTTGTAGAAACATCTTCGCTGGTGGCACCCCACATTGCCACTTCCACATCATGAATTGCGCCGGCTCCATTCAGTGCTAAATGAGAAATACAGCCCTTCTTCATGAGATCAATTATTACCGGACTCAGTCCACACTTAATTACATGTGCACCGATCATCCAGATAATGGTTTTTTTGTCCTGTATGGCCTGCCGGTATCGGGTGATAAATTCTTTAAAGTCCTTCCCGATTAAAATGTTTGGCAGATTATCAATGAATTGGTTTAAACTATTTTTTGAAGTCACAGGTTTTGCAAAATCCGCTGTTTTTACCTTACTAAATCGTTCCAGGATCGAATATGTTTTGACTTTATCAAATTTAAGTTTCCGGAATTTGGAAGCCATAACTCCTCCTTTAAAATTCTCTTATAATTACTGGAATTTAAAGAAAATACGAATGGTTTACCAAGAAAATATATGTCTATTCCTATTTCAAATTAACCGATATGTATTTTCTCTTTCATATTTTTTCTGATTATCATATATTTGCACTCTTAATTTGCAAGGACTGTGTGTGGTGATAAATCCCAAAAGTATGAACATTTTCCAGCGAACTCAAACAATTCGCAACAAAATGAACCTCCTCTTGCTGAAATATTTTCAGCGCTTCAGGGCGACAGAGCACACCTTTATGATAATTGTGGCGATTATTATCGGATTAATCGGTGGATTGGGTGCGGTTGGAATTCAATACCTGATTAAGTTTGTGCAGCAAATATTATGGGGCGACTGGAATGTTAATCTTGAATATATTAAAACAGTTCCGATTTATGTGAAAATTTTGGCGCCCACCATCGGTGGATTGGTGGTTGGTCTTATCGTGTATTTTGTGGCTAATGAAGCCAAAGGTCATGGTGTGCCCGAAGTTATGGAGGCGATCGCCCTTCGGAATGGGGTCATCCGTGCCAGAGTCGTTTTCGCGAAACTTATTGCCTCAGCAGTCTGCATAGGATCGGGTGGTTCCACCGGACGTGAAGGACCGGTTATTCAAATAGGTTCTTCATTCGGCTCCACCATCGGTCAGTTTCTACGTGTAAATCCACAACGGATGAAAATTTTTGTGGCTTGTGGTGCCGCCGCTGGAATTGCTGCTGCCTTTAATGCCCCGGTAGCTGGGGCATTATTCAGTATTGAAATAATACTGGGAGATTTTGGGGTTGCGCAATTTAGTCCGATTGTTGTTGCATCGGTCATGGCAACTGTAGTTTCCCGTTACTTTCTTGGAGATTTCCCCGCCTTTATAGTCCCTAAATATGAATTAGTAAGTCCGCTGGAACTCATCCCGTATGCTATTTTGGGGATATTAGCCGGTTTGGTTGCTTTGATGTTTGTGAAAATTCTCTATTCCCTGGAAGATTTTTTCGAAGATATGAAGTTGAACGGCATATTGAAAACCATGCTGGGTGGTTTACTCATTGGAATTTTAGGTGTATTCGTTCCTCAAATATACGGTGTTGGGTATCAAACAATGGATATGGCGTTGCTGGGACAAATGCCGTGGATGTTCATGTTCGTTCTGGTTTTTCTGAAGATACTGGCAACCAGTATTAGTTTGGGTTCGGGTGGCTCCGGGGGAATTTTTGCACCTTCACTCTTTTTGGGAACCATGACCGGGGGGTTCTTTGGCGCCCTGGTGCATCAGGTGATTCCGGAATATTCGGCCACATCAGGAGCATATTCCCTGGTCGGGATGGGAGCGGTGGTCGCCGGTGCAACGCACGCGCCCATTACCGCAATTCTGATCATCTTTGAATTAACAAATGATTACAAAATTATTCTCCCATTGATGATCTCGTCTATAATTGCCACTGTGTTAACCACCAAGTTGAAAAAAGAATCCATTTACACTTTAAAATTGGTTCGACGTGGGATCAATTTATTTAAAGGACGCGAAATTAATATTATGCGGTCGATTAAAGTATCGGAAGTGACCCAGAAAGACCCGGTAATAATACCCCCCGATTTGCACTTTAATGAGATACTTGAATTGATGGTTAATAGCCCGCATACACAGTTCTTTGTGGTAAATCGCGAAAATAAATTTGTTGGCTCCGTATCATTGTACGAAATCCGAAGAGCGATGTTAGACCAGGATTATTTGACAGATTTATTGATTGCGTTGGATCTCGCGAATCCTGATGTGCCGCGGGTGAGTTGGGACGATAATCTGGACTCGGTAATGAAGCTATTTGGTAAATATGATTTAGATGAAATACCTGTTATTGCTTCGGATGATTCAGGCGAAATTATTGGTTGTGTTATCCGCAAGGATGTAATGGATGCTTATAACCGTGAATTGATTAAACGCAATATCAGTCAGGAATTTACCGGCTCGGTTAAGCTACTGGAAAAAGTCCAGACGGTAGATTTTATCGAAGATTATGCGATGACCGAAGTGCCTGTTCCGCCCTCTTTTGTGGGAAAAAGTATTAAACACATTGATATCCGGGCACAATTTGGTGTGCACATTTTGATGCTAAAACGGAAAGTAAAGGATGAAGAATATAAACAAATTGTACCCTCTGCCACCGAAGTTTTACAAGCGGAAGATCGTTTGGTTGTAATGGGTAAAAATAAAGATTTGGAAATGATTAAAAATTTAGGATGACACATCTCAACCATATCAATTATCGTTCGGAAAATGGCAAAAAACAGGTCATCGATGTTGTGTATCAGGATGAACACATCCTGGCTGTTAATAAACCACCCGAGCTTTTGGTCATTCCGGACCGCTGGCAGTCTGACTTGCCCAATTTGCGGGATTTATTAAATCGCGAACTAAAAAAGGATTCTTCCAGTTTTGAAAGATCGATCTGGGTCGTACATCGCATTGATGCGGGTACCAGTGGAATTGTTTTATGTGCTTTAAATTTGGAAAGTCATCGTAAATTGAATCTGGCTTTTGAGCAAGCCCAGCTTGAGAAAACCTATCTGGCAGTTGTGCAAGGCATTCCTTCCCCGCCGAACGGACGGATCGATCTTCCGTTATCGGAGTGGCGTAAGGGAGGTGTAAAAATAGATTATTCGGGTAAACCTGCCATTACCGATTATCGGGTGGTTGAAAAATTCCGGCACCATTCATTGATGAAAGTATTCCCCAAAACCGGTCGCACGCATCAGATCCGTGTGCATTTGCAAGCACTTGGTAACCCATTGGCAATTGATCCGATTTATGGTAAAATAAAACAATTGACAATTCATGATTTAAAACGTAAAGCGCAGGTAAAACCGGTAGATGTGCAACCGGCTCTCATTTCCAGATTAACGCTACATGCGTTCAAGTTGAAATTTGTTCATCCAATTTCAGGTATCAACATACAGTTGGAAGCCAAACAGAGTAAAGATTTTAATGCACTGCTTAAAGCGCTTCGTAAATGGGATCCGGCATAGTCTGCAGATTAAACATGCTCTAATTGGGATTGTTTTGCATACAGGAATTGATTTTATTGCATCTATTTTGTGAATGAAACCGTATTAAGCTTAAAATGTAAAATGACATAAAAAGAGATAATAAATTATGAGAAATCGCTTTATATCATTTTCAATTCATGTTCTAATTGCCGGACTGGTTTTCTGCTTTTCAGCCGCTGCTCAAAATGTCATCACCGGAAAGGTTGTGGATGAAGAAACGGGAGAACCCCTGTCTTTTGCCAATGTCTATCTGTCTAATACCACTATCGGAACCTCCAGCGATCCGGATGGAAATTTTTTGCTCCATAATATACCACCGGGACCCTATGAACTAATTGTTCAATATGTTGGTTATGAACTCTTTATAAAAAAAATCGAACTCGATAGAAACAGCGAAATACATTTTAATGTTGAGTTAATTCAGAAACCAATAAAAGGTGATGAAGTGGTCGTGGAAGCACCGGATGCCGAATGGTGGAGAGAGCGTTTCAAAGAATTTAAACGGGAATTTTTAGGACCAACCTCATTTGCAAAAGACTGTAAAATTTTAAATCCACATGTATTGGAGTTTGCACCGGTGTCGAAGATTGAAGGTTACCGGGTTGTAACCGATAGTGTTCTCGTGGTGGAAAACAGGGCATTGGGCTACAACGTCCATATTACGCTGGTAGATTTCCGATGGGGTTCTGTTTATAAACATCCCATTTATCAGCTCAAACTGCACACCCGCTTTGAACCTCTACAACCTCAAGACGATGATGAACAAGAGAAATGGGCGAGGAATCGACGTAAGGCGCATGAAGGATCTCTCAGGCATTTTTTGAAATCCCTTGCCACCGGCACAATTGATAACCGTTTCACCATCATAAAGTATCCCCGAGACTTTCTGGAAAAGCAAAGGGAGGAATTTTTAACGGTTGTGGATCGTGATGAAGCAGAAGGTGTAAGTCCGGAAGAACTGGATGTGATCCCTTACGACGGAGAACGAATTAAAAAATTCTATTTGAGGGGGCTATTGGAGGTTAAGTACTTGAGCCGCGCAACCCTAAAAAAAGGATATTTATCCATTCAAGGTTCTTACGCGCTGATAGATACGCTTGGGAACGCATACGATGCCTCCAAATTTAACGTATCCGGGGATTGGTCGGAAACCCGCATTTCGGGATTATTACCCAATAATTATCGGCCTTAATTCTCGGTAAAATATCTACGGTTTAGCGAGCGTTCTCAATTCCAGCAGAAATACCTGTTCCAGATGTATAAAATGCAAAAGCCATATACTCGGTATTGTGGAAACAGGCATACTCACCTTCCCGGTTTATCCCAATTACACCACCCAGTCCATTAACTCGATCCTGAAGGTCTGTGATTCCTGACTCTGCGGCTTTTTGTGCAGAATGGTGTTTAAAATAGTTGCAAACGGATCGTGCAAGCAGAACTTTCATGATCGACTCTCCCCACCCGGTTGCAGAGACCGCTCCTGACTGATTGTCGGCATATGCCCCGGCGCCGATAAGTGGGGAATCGCCAACTCTTCCGGGTAGTTTTCGGGGTGTTCCGCCGGTAGATGTGGCAGCAGCAAAATTTCCATTTTGGTCCATAGCCACCGCACCAACCGTATCATGAGGCGAGGACTCGAAAGGTTTGCGGGTTTTAAAGTTGGGATCAGATTTGATTCTCCGATAATATTCCAATTCTCTTTCGGTGAGCAGAGCTTCTATAGAAACTTTGGGAAAATTTAGCTCACTCAAAAATTGGTCAGCTCCTTCTCCAACCAGCATGCAATGTTCGGTTTTTTCCATAATTAATCTGGCTGCAGATACCGGATGTAAAATATTCGTTATGGCAGCAATGGCTCCGAATGCTAATGTTTTGCCGTCACAGATGATGGCATCTAATTCGATTTTCCCGTTTGCATTTAAAAATGCGCCTCGTCCCGCGTCAAACGTGGGATCCTTCTCTAAAATGTTCACTGATTGTTCCACGGCATCTAATGCCGATAATCCGTTTTTTAATTCAGGATAAACTTGCTCTACTGTCTTTTGGCAACCGTTGATATGAGCCTCATGAAGTTTTTCGGGAATATTCCAGGCACCGCCGTGGACAATTAATTTTGGTTCCATAAATGCAAATATATTGAAAATTTTAACAATTCTATAATGGTTTTATTTTAGGGTTGCTATAAACTAATATTTTTTATATTATTTAAACTTGGAAATTTAGTTAAAAGAATATGAAAAAATTTAAAATTTGCCAAAAATGTGGAAAGATTTGGGGCTCTCGTGAGGAATTTTTAGCCCTGGATGATCTCATACCGTTAGGATTTCAGGCACATTTCTTAGATGGAAGTAAAAGTGTTTTACTGTTTGAACATGAAGCCGCTAACTGTGGGACCACATTGGCTGTTGCAGTCACCGAAATGATTGATTTGTTTCCCGAATACAATCAGATGCCAGTGGCGGTAAACACCAGCGAGTGCACCGGACTTTGTCTCACGGATAATCGATTGGAGCCATGCGGAAATTCGAATTGTCGCAATGCTTTGGTTCGTAAATTTGTTGCGGAATTAAACGAGAGAAAACGCCATCAACAGAAAAGTCAATCTGAAAGACAAGCCTCCTAATAATAATTTTACCTTTTCTCTTTGTTCACTCTGGGTTTATTCATCGCTTTTTTGAAAACTCTTTTTGTAATTTTCTCTCTCAGCATTAATATTGCAATTCTAATAATCTAAAAATAAGATAACTGTGTAATAAACATATAGTGGTTTACTGGTGCCTGTAGTTGAAATTCTTGGATATCTTACTTCTATATTAATTGCCGCTTCAATTGCTATGCGTTCCATCATTCGCCTACG
>CAZVKP010000181.1:0-6650 GCA_964627635.1 uncultured Calditrichaceae bacterium
GAAAATAATAAGAAGCAGAAGGCTCCACAGAGGATAAAAAATTATCTGCCCCTCTTAATTCCAATGTTTTCCAGGAAGATTCATTACCGTAATGTCTTAATTTCTTTAGCGCCTCCTCAAACGGTTGTTTATTTTCAAAAATAGCGGCTACATTATCAGTAAAGGGAAGATATACGCCTCTTTTTCCGGTTAGCAAGCTCTTTATTTCCATTACAGGTAACAATCCAGCTAAACGTCCATTCTTAATAGAGACAAAATAGACAGGATTATAATTATATGTTTTTTGAAGTACTTTTGCCCAATTTGCGGTATGAAAAAATGTTGACTCAGGGTAATCTAAAAGATGCTCATTCCATTGATTGTAATTCAGGGGATTAATAAGGGTTAGATCATTTTGAGAGCAATTCATAATTTAAGATTTCAGATTAATTAAATAGCATTGATTATATCATAGAACATATTCTGCCACAAAGGATTTAAACCTAAGAATTCAAAATATTTCTGAAATTTCAGATTCGAACCTCTTTGCCACCATTTTTGATCGATTTTTGGGCAGCCTCTAAAATATTGACGACCATCAAACCGGTTTTGCCATCCACCGCTGCAGTTTTATCATTTTCCAGGGAATCAACAATTTGGTTCACTTCAACTGTCAATGCTTCAGTGGTATCGATTTTAGGACAATACATATCGCCGGTACGATATTGGATAAGTAGGTTATAAACCTCATCGCTTGACTGAACGATGTCCACACCTTTATCATAAATTTTTACTTTTTCAATCGGTTCATTGTCATCCCATACAATCATTTTCTTACTGCCCGCAATTAAAGTTTTACGAATTTTCACAGGCGACAACCAATTTGTATGTATATGTGCGATAATATTATTGGGATAGTATATCGTCAGATATGCAACATCTTCCAAATTACTGCCAAAATGATCAGCACCAGTGGCAATTATATATTCAGGTTGTTTATTTATTAAATAATGCATAATAGATATGTCATGTGGTGCTAAATCCCAAACTACATTTACATCGTGCTGAAAAAGACCCAGATTAATTCTTACCGAATCAAAGTAATAAATATCACCTATTTCGTCTCTCGTAAGCACTTCTTTTATTTTTCGAACTGCTCCGGTGTAGATAAAGGTATGATCCACAAAAATTTTTAGATTTTTCTTTTCTGCGATATTAACAAGTTCTTCAGCCTGTTTGCTGGTGTAGGTCATCGGTTTTTCAATAAGAACATGTTTTCCGGCTTCTAAGGAAGCTTTTGCAATCTCATAATGGCTAAAAACCGGAGTACAAACAGCTAATAAATCAATTTTTGAATCATTAGTAATTGTATTACAATCAGTGGTCGTTTCAATAGTCGGATACAGCCCATTAATATAATCGAGGCGCTGTTTCCGAACATCACAACAACTCACGACTTTGGAGTTGGCATGAGCAAAAAAATTCCGAATGATATTAGGTCCCCAATACCCTACACCTATTACACCAACGTTTATCATTTTATTTTCTCCTTGATCAAAATGCGCCGTCGTCTTTAAAAATCAACTTAAAAGTTTTTAAAATTATTTTTATATCCAACAATGCAGCTCTATTATTGACATATTTCAAATCAAGTCTCACCATATCATCGAATGTTGTTTTGCTCCTACCATAAACTTGCCACAAACCTGTAATGCCCGGTTTTACCTCAAGAATTCTACGATAGTGCCAATTTTTATATACTTCTACTTCATAGGGAATTGGTGGTCTTGGTCCCACTAAACTCATACTACCGGTAAGTACATTAAAAAGCTGAGGCAATTCATCCAAACTGGTTTTTCTGAGAAATTTACCGATCTTAGTAACTCTGGGATCATGCTGTATTTTAAAGACAGGATTTAAATTCGATCCCCCATTCACCTCACTATTATTACCTTGAATTAATTTTGTAACGTAATTTTTATGTATTTCGGAATTATTATTTTGGCGCATCGTCCGAAATTTAATAAAAGTAAATTGTTTACCTAAGAATCCCACTCTCTTTTGTTTGAATAAAATTGGACCTTTTGACGAGATTTTTATGAAAATACTAATCAACAACATCGCTGGTGAAAGAATTAATATACCAACACTGGAGCCAATAAGATCAATAACACGTTTAAAAAGGTCATAATAAGTGAATTCTTTAGTTCTCTCAAAAAGGTCTTTCAATAAAACTGTAGAGATTGCCAATGCACCATCGTTAACCGGAACAGCCTCCCAATTAAATTGGATTTGAGAATTTGAAACAAAATTGACATCACTATTGGAGTGACTATAATTATATTTTGATTTTTCTGCAAATTCCAAGTTCTTTAAAACAATCGGAGTTCCTTCTATCTTATTAAATTTTTTAACTTGATTTAGCGGATATGATGAAATCGAAATCGACTGGATTAAAATAATTTCCTCTATATGTCTACTTCTTTCCAAATCGTGAATAAGTCTACTTGAAATTTTTTCAATAAATTTTTTAGCGCCGTCTAACGGCGTATCCAATAATAGGATACCGATTTTAAATTTATCAAAAATATATTTTAGATCCGAATCGCGAGTATTTTCAGATACTAAAATCATTAATTTTTTTAAAAATTGATAGTAACGACTCTCAGGTATTTCTCGGAGATTTTTACTATCAAAGGGCATGTTTATTAATAAATAGGATAAAGGATTTCCACTGCGATCACTTCTCTGTCTCTCAGTTTTGAGAATATTTGAAAAATCTGTTCCAGTACACCATCCATTATAGTATTTAAAGATTGATTTAAATTCATCTGTTTCCAGAAAACCGTTCTGTCCACGTCCATTCAGAATAAATTCTCCTCCCTGCTGGTGCCAAACAGTCTCAACCATTTTTGAGGATATCTTTTTTTTGTTTTTAGTAAATTGAGATAGAATTAAAGCACTGCAGAGCTTATTGATTTGCTTGGGAATGCCATTAGAATACTGATATATTTTTTGAATAGCATTGTTCGTAAAATGATATTCCTTATCCTGAGTGGAAAGGGTTAGTTGGTGCAGGATATATTGTTTAGTCTCTTCTAAATCGAATGGTTGTAAATGAATGTGAATTTGAATCTGTTTTCTTAATTCTAAAAATTTAGGTAATTCGAGATCCTTAATAAATTGTCTGCGACCAACAAAAATCAATTGCAGCAATTTGCGAGTTTGTGTTTCTAAATCTGATAACAGACTTAATTCTTTAATTAATTTTTCCCCTAAAATATGTACATCATCTATAACAACGATAAATTTTCTATCTACAAATGAATTTTCCAATAAATATTTATATAAAAGATTAAATTTAGTTTGATGTTCTAAATTTTTAAAATCAGCTTTATACCCTAAATCCTCACAAACAATTTCTAATATTTCACCGGTATTTATTGACATTCTGGAATTCGATAAAAAGGAAATAACAACATTCTCCGGAGATTGATTTAGAAAAGCTCGCACTAATTGGGTTTTTCCGACACCTGCATCTCCTGTAACAACCACTATCCCCTTTCTCAATTGTACACTTAATTGTAATTGATTTAGTGCTTCTAAATGGTTTTCGCTAAACCAAAAAAGTGCAGGGTCTGCCTGAATTGTAAATGGCTGATTATTCATATTTTTGCTTGTTTAATATATTGAAGCTCATAAATCATTAAAAAACAAAGAATCCATAAGTTTAGTTTTTATTTTTCTCTTTGTATCCATACTGATATCTATATTTATAACGATATGAACTCTTTTTTATATCACAAGCATTTATAACAAATCCCAACAAATTCATGGACGATTGATCGAACTCTTCTATTGCCCAATCAATATTTTGACCAACTGTACTATTGGGACGTATCAGTAAAACAACATTTCGTATAAATTTGCCTAAGACAAAAGTATCAACAATTTGGGTTAACGGGGGGGTATCTATTAAAATATGATCATATTTTTGTTCTGCTTTTTCAATCAACATTTTCATTTTATTCGAACCTAATAATTCACTCGAATTCTCCGAATACCTCCCGGCAGGAATCAAATCAACTTTCAAATGAGAGTACTTTGTGAGTTCGAATGGGTGCAGCAAAGTTAACTTGGTATCTTTTCGAAGGAAATCACTCAATCCAAAACTTGACTTTTTAATATTAAAAAATGTACTTAATTGTGATTTTCGGAGGTCACAATCAATTATTAAAACTTTCTTTCCCATCTCTCCCAGACTTGTAGCAAAATTGGCAGTCGCAGTCGTTTTACCAGAACTTTCTTCACAACTGGTAAATAACATTGTTTTACTGGTGAGTGGATATAAATTATCTAATTTAGTGCGTAACTGTCGATAAGCTTCACGAAAAGAATAATTATTTTCTCCAAGAATGACCAAATTTTCATCAAGTCCCGAGCCTTGATCCAGAGAATTTCTAATACCCCGATCATATTGAGGAATTACAGATAAAATCGGAAACCGGTAAATTGAGTCAATATCGTTAATGTCGGTAATTTTTACACTTTGAAATTCTCGAATAAAAATTGAGACAAGACCAAAAAGTGCCCCTAAAGCAATTGCAATTAACAAGTTAAATTTCTTTTTGGGTTGAATTGGTTTAACTGGAACATGAGCTTCATCAACAACTACGATATCTTGTAATTGAGACAATTCAGCCATTCTCATTTCTTCTCTCTTATCTAATAATAAGGTAAATATTTTCTCATATACACTTTTCTTACGAGTTAATTCGACTAATTTTGTCTCCTGTCCGGGTAAATTTTCTATCTTTTTCGAATAATCCCGGATTAATGTTTCTAAATTTTCTTTTTTATCTTGTAATGAACTGATAATTGTTTTATAAGCGAAGAGTGTGTTTTGGTTGTAATTTGACAATTTTTCCTTTATTTGAGCAATTCTTTCATCAACGGCGATTACATCCGGATGATTTTCTGTACGTTTTTGAAGAAGTTCAAGTCTTTCTAATTCAGCATCGGAAAGCTGTTCCAAAAGAACTGAAAATGGATTTCGATCTCTCTGATTATTGGGTGTCAAGTAGGTTTGATCAAAATATTCTTTTTGCCCGAGCTCCCTTTCCATAGAATTAAGCTTGTTAGTATATTCGGTCAATTCGAGATCTGTTTGAACTTTTTCTGATTCCAGACTGCTTAAAAATTCAATGATATCTTTTGAACTCTCGCCTACTGAGACCAAATGATGTTTACTTTTAAATCGGCTTAATTCTGTCTCAGCCTGTTTTAATTTTTTTTCCACACTTTTTAATTGCTCATCAATAAAATCATAAGATTTTTTAATCGACCGTTTTTTTTGAGATAGTCTTGATTCACGATATTGTTCAACAATTTTATCGGACAGTATTTTTGCACTTTTTGGAGAACCAGATTTTACCGATAATTCAAAAAGATTGGTATTTCTAACTTTGTCCACAGACAACTTTTGACGCAGATTTTCTACTGCTCCTATAATAGACTTAATTTTAAAATATACCTTATCCCCTTTTTTGGCATTTCGCCAATCAAATTCGAAAGAAATATTAGGTAACTTAAATTTTATGAAATGGCTATGGTCTTTAATTGACCTTATAATATTTTTATTAAACTGGCTCGATAAAATTAAACTGTCAGTGTTTGCCTCATATAAATGATATAACTCTTTTCCCTCTTTTAAGATATAATATTCATTGGAATTAACCTGAATAGTAGTTTTTATATTTTTAAATTCAGGAGCCTGCTTTTTAGGAAGATTTGTGATGGGTTCATTTAAATAATTATAAAGGAATTTATTAATCTTAA
This sequence comes from uncultured Calditrichaceae bacterium, assembly GCA_964627635.1. Lineage (GTDB taxonomy): Bacteria > Calditrichota > Calditrichia > RBG-13-44-9 > RBG-13-44-9 > CAZVKP01. The sequence goes on from CAZVKP010000181.1 coordinate 5,818, forward strand.
CTTTTTTTTGATTTGAAAATTCAATTTTCTTTATTATAAAATAAGTCCTTAGCTCTTTTACAACTCGTTCCAGTACCTTTCTGGATTTAAGTAACTCAATTTCTGTTTCAATTTCATCGCGGTTTTGAATGAATATAATATCGTTTAACTGATCGTTGTTTCTCTCCTTGTAAGATTTCTCTTTTTTAATGATTGTTGTCGCCTCGTAAACTTTAGATGAATATTCATTATATATAAATGCAATGAGCAGGAAAATAATCAGTGATATGAATAATAGAGATTTTCTCTTGAACACCATACCAAAAATATCAATAAGCGTAAAATCTTCTTTTGAAGAATTCCTTTTTTTAAAGTTTTGTTGATAACTTTCCATCATACAGCGATATAATTTGAAAATATTATAAGACCAGTCCGTAAATTATCTCAAAAACAAACCAATTACAGCGGCAGTAACAGCAACACCTGAAAAAATAACAGAAATAGTTCGAAGACGAAACGCGCGCTTTGGAATGTAAATCTGAACACCGGATTTTAAACCGATATCTCTTACAGCAACTCCTTCTTCTAACATCTCTTTTGCATTTATATTAATTTTATTATCCTTTTTAACAAAATAAATTTTATCCAGATTTGCATCTTCCGTCTCTCCACCTGCAATTGCCAAAACATCGGACAACTTTTCAATCCCTGTCACAAAATATATCCCCGGCTCTCGAACTTCACCGAGTATTTTAATTCTGTACAAAGGCTCTACAGAGATTTCAGGATTTCTGTAAATCTTTTTGTATTCAGCAATTATTAAATTTTTAATATTTTTGAAACTCTGATCTTTA
>CAZVKP010000182.1:0-6632 GCA_964627635.1 uncultured Calditrichaceae bacterium
GAGTCCCAGGAAAATTGTTAACATTACCAATAGTAAACTTAAACCATCCATTGCTAAATGGAAGCTAATCCCGAATTGCGGTATCCAGGTCCATTGAAGCTCCACCAGCCAGGAGCCGGAACCGGTTAGATCGAACTCTTGGAGATTTTTCAGCCAGAAACTGACAATCCAAACAAAGTCGATTCCCAGTGCAACTAAGGAAATCCAACGGGCAAAGAGATGATTCCAGCGCCCGAAAAGCCACGCTAAAATTCCACCGATTATTAAAATTGCAATTAACCAGAATAGTATCATAAGAACACCACCACCGTTAAGGTAATGACGGCACCGATCGCAATTCCCATCGCATACCAGCGCATTTGACCGGTTTGTGAGCGAGTGAGTGCTTGATGGGAAAGACGATTGACGGATGCGATGCCGGTATAAGCCAGATCGATAAAATCGCTTTTATTAATTCTTGAGAACCACACCAATGGATTTACAATGAATTTATCGTACAGCCAATCGAAACCCCAACCCGAAAAAAGGAAGCGATTGAGTGAAACACCGAAGGCTGCTTTTCCAAAATTGACTGGAATTTGTGGTTTTTTTAGATAAAAGAAATATGCTAAATAGATTCCAATAATAACAATTATGGCTGAAATGATTTGAAACGTGAGTTCCATGCTCACAGTTGCATGTAAAGCTTTTACCTTCGGTAAAGCAGTGTGCATAAGATCCGAAAATAAGGGAACATGACCCAATGTGTGGGGAATTTCAACAAATCCGCCAATGATTGACAAAATAGCTAATACAATGAGCGGAAGCTTCAACCGGCTACCCGGCTTATGGGTGGCTTCCATCTTTGCATCCCCATAGAACGTAACGAACACCATCCGAAATGTATAAATGGCTGTGATGAATGCTCCCAGAATTCCGGCTGCCCACAGCCAGGAACTCCCTGCTTCGCCGGACCAGGTATACCACAGAATGAGGTCTTTACTGTAGAAACCCGCAGTAATGAGCGGGAGAGCAGCAAGTGAGGCTGAACCGATCAGAAAAGTCCAGAAGGTGACCGGAAGTTTTTTTCGGAGACCCCCCATTTTAAACATATCATGCTCATGATGAAGGCAGAGAATAACCACCCCAGCGGCTAAAAAGAGCAGCGCTTTAAAGAAGGCATGAGTCATAAAATGAAATACCGCTGCAGACCAGGCACCAACACCAAGTGCTAAAAACATATACCCAATTTGACTGATTGTGGAATAAGCTAAAACTCGTTTAATATCTCTCTGGGTAAGTGCTGTGAAACCGGCAATCAGCAAGGTAAGCGCCCCCACAATGGCAACCAGTAATTGAATGGCTGGTGCCAATTCAAAAAGAACGTGAGTGCGGGCAATCAAATACACACCGGCAGTTACCATGGTTGCTGCGTGGATTAAGGCGCTGACCGGGGTTGGACCTGCCATAGCGTCCGGCAACCAGGTTTGAAGCGGTAGTTGTGCAGATTTGCCAACTGCGCCGCCCAAAAGTAACACAGCGGCTAATACTGCCATAGTGGAACCAACTTCCCATTGACCGGGCGCCTGCGTGAGTAAATTTTGAATGTTGAGAGTACCAAAACTGCTGACTAACAGAAATAAGCCGATTGCCATTGCGGTATCCCCAACCCGGGTTACCACAAATGCTTTCCGTGCAGCATAGCCATTCGCCGGGTCTTTATACCAGAAACCAATCAAAAGGTAACTGCACAATCCCACACCTTCCCAACCGAGATAGAGCAGCAGCAGATTATCTGCAAGTACCAAAGTCAGCATGGAGCCAACAAACAAATTCATGTAGGCAAAAAACCGGGAGTATCCTTCCTCGTCTGCCATGAATTCTGAAGAATAAAGATGAATGAAAAATCCCACGAATGTAATTACAAAAATAAATACCAGTGATAAAGCATCCAAATGAAATGCAATGCTCGGTGAAAATCCGGCGACATCCATCCAGGTCCATAATACCTGGGCGAAGCTATGGCCAGCAGGTGGATTGTTAATGAACTGTATCCCGATGATAATGGTGAGCAGGGCGGAAATGCCAATTGAACCAACCCCCAGAGTGGCGGCAAGTTGTTTAGAGAGTCTGCTACCCACTAACGCCAGGACGAGAAAACTGACAAAAGGTAGTGCTGGTATCAACCATAGAAGTTCTAACATATTATCCCTTCATTTTACTCGCTGCATCTGCATCAAGGGTTTTAAAGCGTTGATAAATCTGTAGAATAAGTGCTAAACCAACTGAGACTTCTGCCGCTGCCATGGTTAGTATAAAAATGAACATGACCTGGCCATCAGCTTGTCCCCAACGAGCGCCGGCAATAACAAAAGCCATTCCCGCTGCGTTCAGCATGATCTCGATTGACATTAAAATAAAGATGATGTTTCGACGCACGAGAACACCAATAAGTCCCAACATAAAAAGAATTCCGGCTAACAGTAATCCGGTTTCCATGGGAACGGAAATCATTCTGAAGTCCCTTCTTCTAAATAGCGATGAAAAGTCTTTTTCTTGCGTTTTCCTAAATGATAGGCGCCGACAATACCAGCTAATAATAGCATGGCTGCCAATTCAACACCTAATAAATATTTTCCAAAAAGTGAAATACCGACCTCTTTAGGGGAGACCATTGTTCCACTTAAAGAATTGATACCGTTGGAAGACAGGATAAAAATAAATTCTATTAGTAAAATCAGAATCAGGATACCGGGACCAATCCACATTTTTGGCAGAAGCCACTGTTTTTCCTGTTTCTTAGCAGTATCACCTAAATTGAGCATCATTACCACAAATATAAACAGCACCATGATTGCACCTGCATAAACAATTACTTCCAGTGCAGCAATAAACGGTGCGCCCAGTACAAAAAATATGACTGCAGCGGAAAGAAGCGATACCACCAGATATAACAATGCATGCACTGCATTAAGTCTGGTAATGACCATTACTGTTGAAAAAATGGCAACAATTGCGGCAATGTAAAATGCGATAGTCATGTGATATAAACCTATTTGGCCTTTCTTATGAATATCTTTCGATACGGTTCTTAGAAATTACGGCATTAAATCCCGCACATCAATCGGCGGTTCTTCGTTTTCTGCTTCTCCCTTATCTTTGCCGCCGATTTTTAATCCGGCAACTTTATAGAAATTATATCCGTGATATTTCCCTTCCCCATCTATCAACAATTCATCCTTTTCATAAACCAAATTTTGACGATTATATTCCGCCATTTCAAAATCCGGGATGAGCTGAATTGCATATGTGGGACAGGCTTCTTCACATAATCCACAGAAAATACATCTGGAGAAATTTATTCTAAAGAAGTCCGGGTAGCGACGCCCATGCTCATCTTCGGTGGCTTGCAGGGAAATGCAGTCCACCGGGCATGCGACTGCGCACAGATAGCAAGCGACGCAACGTTCTTCACCGTCGGGGTCCCGGCTCAGAATTATTCGCCCGCGCCATCGTGCCGGTAATTCAGGTTTTTCATCCGGATACTGTATGGTGACTCGCTTCCGAAACATGTGAAGAAAAGCCACCCACATGCTTCTTAAATTACTTAACATCAAACCCCCTTCTATCTATATATTAACAAGGACAGGATGACAGGATTTGTAATATAGTTGTTTTTGCCAAATGAGCAATTTAAAATTATTGTATCATTTTATTCTAAAAATCCTGTCCAAGAACAAATTTTACTAAAAATATACTTAACCGTTACATTTATTAACTCAATAAAATTGCCCCGGTAACCAATAGGTTTACCAGTGAGAGCGGAAGTAGTAACTTCCAGCCGTAACTCATTAACTGATCGTATCTGGGACGCGGCAATGATGCTCTGAGCAGTACAAACATTAACAAAAATACGGCGGTCTTCAGAGCAAACCAAACGATGGGTGGTAAAAAGTCCGGTCCTAACCAACCACCAAAGAACAATGTGACAACAAGCATAGATACCAGGGTAATCGCTAAATATTCTCCTACGAAAAACATTCCAAATTTCATACCGGAATATTCGGCATGAAAACCGGCAACCAGTTCACTTTCTGCTTCAGGCAGATCGAATGGTAACCGGTGAGTTTCTGCTATTCCTGCGATAAGAAACACAACAAATCCAACAATTTGAGGCCCCACAAACCACATTTCGCGTTGGGCTTCAACAATGGCTTTTAAACTGAATGACCCGGTCATCATGACCACACCCAATATGGAAAGACCCATAAAAACTTCGTAAGTTATCATCTGTGCGGCCCCGCGCATAGCACCGAAAAGGGCATATTTGTTGTTAGATGCCCATCCACCCAGTACCAGGCTATACACACTGAGGGAGGACATGGCGAGGAAGAATAAAATTCCAATATTGAAATCGACAACGAAAATATCCGGGGTAAATGGGATAATTGCAAAACTCATTAAAACTGCGGCAACAACAATTCCCGGTGCAAAAATGAAAATGGCTTTATCTGCAAATGGGGGAATCCAATCTTCTTTGAAAAATATCTTAACCATATCTGCCACCACCTGCAACAATCCGAAAGGACCTGTCCGGTTTGGACCGTACCGATCCTGCCATGCCGCTAACATCCGCCGTTCGACGTAAATCATGGCAGCGGCGAGGGTGAGCATAACCAGTAATACGCCAAAAACGATTATTAAAATGGTAATTGTCTCACTCATTTCTCAGCTCCCATTATTTTACCCCACACCGGTAAATCAACTATACCGAAATCCGGCAAGCCTTGCGGTAATAAAGCAATCCCATCCGGAATTTTATCCCCTATTTTGAGACTAAGTAGATACTCATTGCCATTAAATGATAGTTTAATTTTGGCTCCTTCTTTCATTTTAAGTTTGGAAGCAGAAGTTGCACTTAGTTTTAAATATAGCGCGGGAACTCTTTCTTTAAGAGCAGGTGTTAAAACACTCAGTTCATCTGATCCAAAAATATGATAAGCAGGAATCACATACCATTCGTCTTGCCGGGATTTAAATGACTCAGGAATTTCGTTAAAATAGCTTGGTTTTGCATTATCTGCAGGCTCTAACAAACGAAGCCCGGGATCTCCACCGTGTAATTTGCCGCCAACTTCAATTTGGAATTTATTAATAGCTTGTACGGAATTCCAGCCCGGCGACCAGAAAAATGGAATAATGGAAGATGGCGGGGTTCCCCGATATCCTTCCTGAGTGAATGATAAGGCGGAATCCGGATCCTCCGGCGGTTTTGGCTCATGTACATTGATGTCGGCGAGCATGGCAGTTCGTCCGCTATAGCGGTGTGGTGCTCTGGGTATTTTTTGTCCGGAAATTCTGAAATCGGGTGGTGGTGCTAAATTCTGTATCCCTTCAAATTGAGCATGGTCTGCTACAAGTGCCTGAGTAAAGTCATGGAATATAATATTTTCTTTCATTTCCGGTTTACCGATCGAGTCTGAAATTTCTTTCAACCACCGCCAGCTTTCCTGAACTTCGCCTTTGGGTACAAAAACCTGATAAAACCGCTGTGCACGTCCTTCGTTGTTCACGAGTGTACCATCGGATTCTGCAAAAGTGCCAACCGGAATCACTATATCTGCTTTTTCAATTGTTGGATTCTCCAGATAATCCAATACCACAACTTTTTGAAATTTATTAAGAAAATTATCTATTTTAGAATTATCGGCTTTACGATAAAGATCATTTTCAAGAATCAGGACAGCGCCAGCCTTATTATTTTCAACTGAGGAGAATGCATCCTGCAGGTGTTTTCCTTCCAACATGGCAAGTCCCAAACTGTTTGCTTCCGGGACGGTTAGGCATAATTCAGCTTTCCGTTCGCCCTCGCATAATGCCCATGCCACGTTAGCCGAAGCTTGCTGAATGGTTGCGTTCTGCAAACTGGTTCCGGATATCACTAACGGGCGTTTGGCGTTTTTCAGTACCTCAGCAATCTTTTTGGCAAGAAATTGAATTTTTTCTGGCAGGTCATTTACAGTCGTCGCTTTTGAATCTAATTGGTGAGCGATAGCATAGCCAAGGCGGGCAATGTCTTCGGGCGCAGCCCGGTATGTATCCGTCGCGACATCGTCCAATTTAGTTTCATCCGGTGTGGCGATAAATAACGGTCCTTTTTCATCTTGTATGAGTTCGCGAACTGCTGCATCCTGCCAGTCGGGAATGTTAAAATCGGCAGCTTTTTCTTTTGGCTTCTGACGGACCGCCTGTCGAACTGCCAGCGCCAGCATCGGAGCGGTATTGGTCAAATCTTCACCCAAAACAAGCACTGCATCTGCTTTTTCCACATCTTTCATGGATGGTGAACGAGCGGGTCCGTTTTTCAGAATTTCCAAAGTTTGTGATACCAGCTTATGCTCTTTCTCCGGCATTCCGGAATAAAAATTTTCCTTGCCCACCAATTTTTGAAGTGCATAATTGGATTCCAGGGATGCTCTGGCAGAACCGATCCCGATTACTTGTTGATTGGCGAAAATCTTTTTGAGATAGTTGAGTGCAGTATTTTTTTCTACTTCTTCTAAATTTCCACTGGCGTCTCCCCTGCGGAGCGTCTGACGGATCCGTTTTTCATTGTTCACGTATTCGTAGCCGAATCGCCCGCGGTCGCAAAT
>CAZVKP010000183.1:0-6625 GCA_964627635.1 uncultured Calditrichaceae bacterium
AACTTTTCGGTCGGTCGGTGCATAATGAGCCCCGGCAGTTTCCGGTCCGGTGAATACCGCCGGACAAACAGCCTCCTCCCATGCTAACTCCAGTTCCAGCTTTTTGACTTCCCGTTTCATGAATGCGGCAATTTCCTTTTCCGTTTTACCCGGTCGAATGAATTGGGTTACCTTTTCAAATATCGGTTCTGTGTGACGAATCGCTTCGCGCATGTTGTGAATTTCAGTCTTTGACTTTCTTTCTCGCAGCGCAGAAACAATTTTCTCTGCAGAAATTAATCGATCCTGAAAATTGATGTCGGAAAGAAAGCGATGGAGAGTCAGATACATCCCATGGGTAATCCCGTCACATATCTCACTGCCTTCGGAATAATTAACAGCAATTTGGCTTGGATTTAAATTCTTTAAATATTTCAGTAGCGGTTCTTTAATTCCTTCCACAAAACCAATCACTTTGTCATAAGCGCCGGTTTCTTCCACGGTTTTCTGGTCATACAGCCCAACAATCGCCCGGGTTTCCCCGGATTTGGTGACAATAAATGCCGAATGCCAGGTGAGGTCAGCCGTCACCAGAAATGCCAGGGCAGGATCACCATTTATCTGACTTTCCCGTACAAAAGTAATCCAGCAATCCACATCAAATTCTTTCAATATTTGCTTTGCCTGTTCAACTTTTTCCTGAATAAGCATCTTAGATTCCTCATTTAATTCAATTTAAAATTCATTTTTTAGAAAATTTTTACAATAGTTGCTTTCGCCATCGTCAACTACAATAGTAATCTTACTCCCAAATTCTGTTTTTCCGCTGTTAGTAATACCCGATTCGCAGATGCAATATCCTGCACCGCACTGCCTACTGATTTGAAAAAGGTGATTTCGTCGTCTGATTTCCGACCGGTTTTATCTCCTGATACAATCTCACCAATTTCGCCATAAATTTGATCTTCGCTAAATACTCCTTCCTTTATCGGAATTAGCAAGTCTCCCGATTCTTTCAAGCATGTCTCCCGTTGATCAACCACCACTTTTGCGCTACTAACTATTTCGGATGGAATTTCTCTTTCCTGTGGCTTGAATGCCCCAACTGCATTAATATGTGCTCCGGGTTTCACATTCTCATATGAAAAAACCGGAACCGATGCAGTCGTCGCAGTACAAATTATATCCGCTTCTATCAAAATTTCCGGTCTATTAGCTACATCAACCGGAAAGGAGAGTTTCTCGCTCATCTCCTCTGCAAAATGCTCAGCTTTTTTTGGTGTGGGATCGAAAATGAAAGCTTTTTCTATTTTTCGCACGATAGATACTGCCTCAAGCTGGGTCCTGCCCTGTAGACCTGCGCCAAAAATTGCCACGGTACTGGCGTCTGTTCGTGCCAAAACATCGGTCGCTAATCCGGATGCGGCTCCGGTTCGTATAGCGGTGAGATAATTTGCTTCCATAATCGCCAGTGGTTCGCCGGTACGGGCATTAAAAAGCATCATCAAGGCATGACTGAAGGGCAATCCTTTCGAGGGATTTTCACGGAACAGGGAAATAACTTTTATCCCAATTCGTTCAATTGAAGGTGAATAAACCGGTTTGATTAATTCCACCCCATTAAATTCTTTGATATCCAGATGCATTCGCATTGGCACATTCACCTGATTTTTTGAGAGCTGCTCAAAAGCCTCCCGCATAGCCTTTATCGCCTCATCCATTGTCAACGCATTTTTCACATCATCTGCAGAGAGGTAACGAATTGTTCGATTTGACAAATTTTTCCCCTTTCAAAATTATTTACCTGAGAATAAAACCATGTTTGAACGGATCATCAGGATCGATATAAAATTCGTTCTGCCCGGTAATGAAAGCGGTGCCCTCAACTTCGGGAATAATTGCATCATACGGTCCGAATTGAGTCGATTTGATGGCTGATCCGGTAAACCGGCTTCCGATAATACTTTCAATTGTAATCGGTTCATTCAAATCAATCTCATTTCGGGCATAATGTATTGCCAATCGACCACTGACGCCGGTACCGGTGGGACAGCGATCTACCTCTCCATCAGCAAACACACATACATTCCGGTTATGATGACCCCTTTCTTCGGACGAATCGATAAAAATAGTACCATACAAAAAATTCAGGTCCTCTTCGAAAGGATGCTGTATCTTTCGGGTTCGCATGATCTCGTTTTTAATGGCAGTCCCTTTTTCAATCAGGATTCTGAAATATTCCGGTGTGCACGATAATCCCAAATCTTTCGCCTGCACATAAGCATAAAAAGCGCCGCCAAAGGCAATATCGTATTTTACCTTCCCGATACCAGATACTTCAACCGATTCTTCCAAAGTATAAACAAAAGAAGGCACGTTATGGAAATACACGCTTTCCACTCTATTGTTTTTGATTCGGGCATACGCAGTCACCAATCCGGCGGGGGTATCAATTTTAACCGCAGTCTCTGGTGGATTCATGGGCAGCATTCCGGTCTCCAAAACCACTTTTGTTATGGCAATGATCCCATGGCCACACATGGTGCTGTAACCTTCATTATGCAGGAATAGGACTCCAAAATCCGCGTCTTCTGTTACCGCCGGTGTGAGGATACAGCCGTACATGTCCACATGCCCTCGCGGCTCCCACATCAGTGCGGTTCGCAGGTAATCAAGATTTTCCCTCGCATAACGGCGGCGCTCCAGGATAGACTTACCGGGAAGTTCGGGATAGCCGCTAAGAATAATTCTTAATGGTTCACCCTCGGTATGGGCATCGATTGTGGTGATCTTTTGCCAGTGATCAGGAGGATTCCATTTTTCTTTCGAGTGAAATTTTTTAGTTAAATTCTCATTCATAAATTTTCCTTTAAAAATCTGATTACAAGACTATTTACTCCAAAATAACTTGAAAAATGTTATGAATCCACCGGCGATGGTATCGTTTTCTGGCTGGTTTGAATTTGAGAAAGGATCATCCCCCCTAACATAAGTATACATCCGAATATTCCTCTCAAGGACAATCCTTCACTAAGCAGCAGCCAGCCTCCCAAGACAGCAAACACCGATTCCAGGCTGAGAATAATTGCGGCATTTGCCGGTGGGGCATGTTTCTGTCCCACAACCTGAAGCGTATATGCCACCCCCACTGAAAATAATCCCGCATACAAAATAGGAATTGCTGCCTGTAAAATGGATTCAATAACAAACGATTCCCAAAGGATGGCGACCAGTAAACTGAAAACAGAGCAGGCAGTAAATTGCAGAAATGCCAATTCCAGGGAATCCATTTTCGCAGAGAACCAGCCAATCACGTGCACGTGGGCTGCCCAGAAGAAAGCACTGATAAACACCAGCAAATCTCCGATGGCGATTTTAAAAGTTCCATGAATACTCAATAAGTACAAACCCGCTATAGCCAATAGTGCAGCAAACCAATTTCCGGCTCCGATTCGCTGTTTCCAGAAAATTCCAATGATGGGTACAATGATGACGTACAATCCGGTTATAAATCCAGCTTTCCCGGCAGTGGTATAGACGATTCCCACTTGTTGAAAAGAAGATCCCAGAAACAATGCCAGTCCGGCGACTATGCCACCAATAGTCATCATTTTACCTGTAATTTCCGGAAGCACATGTTGATAGCCAATCTTGCGACGGCGATGAATCAAAACCAAAGGCAAGAGAGAAAATGCTCCCAGCGCAAATCGAATTCCGTTAAAGGTGAAGGGACCGACATATTCCATGCCGGCGCGTTGCGCTACAAAAGCAAATCCCCAAATCATAGCGGTAAGGACCAGCAGGAAATTGGATTTCAGCAGTTGGGAATTTATTGCCATAGTTACAAAAAATTTCAAAAATTAAATAAGAACAGATAATTATAACCATCCGCAGGATTCCGAAATTTCGGAAGAGCTATAATTTTTCACAGAATTACAAATTCAATTTAAACTGACAATATCCGGGCTCTTACTCTGAATAGAATTTTATGGTCCGCACAATAGCTGCCTCACAAACCTTGCAAAATTCCATCCGGTCATCGGAGAACATCATACAACTTACCTGCGGTCGATAAATGTCTTCGGAGGAATAGCCTGCCCCTTCGTAAACACCCACTTTATCCTTTAACGGATGTTCCAGAATGAAACTCTTAATCTGCTTCTGTAACTGACCGGATAAACTATCTAACTTGTTTTTCACATTCTGAATTTTTTCGGCATCGGCGTTCTGTTCTTTGAGGTTCTTAATTTTTTTATTCATCTCTTTGCGAAGTTTACCTAACTCTACGTTAAAACTATCATAAATACTTTTATTCCAATCTGTTGGTATCGATATATCCGGTGCAAGGAATTGTGCCCATTTGGGATGAGACGGATCCAACAAGCGGGTAATGTTGGGATCAGTTGGCTCGATACCTTTCGGATAAAAATCATTATAGGCGACACTGGAAGAATAATACTCATCCGCCAGTCCGGCGAAAGAGTGACCAAATTCGTGGTGGAAGACAAATTCACTCCGTTTGTTATCTGTTGTGGTCATCGCATAAAAATTATGAATTCCACCGCCACCATACCGTTCACTGTTCACCAAAATAATGAGTGCATCATAAGGTGCATGTGCTGCAATGTCCCGTAAAGATTTATTATCATCGGTAAGTAAATAACGCTCCAGATTAAGGGCATTGAAAGATGAATTTACAGCGGTATTCTTGTAAACTTTTTTCCTGGGTTCATCCATACCGCTTTCCGCAGATTGTTTGAATAGGCCATAAATATTAAAGCTGTCCCGGTATTTTCTGTATGGCTCAATTTCAAAAAAGACATTTATATAACGCTCCAGATCTTCTCTAAACTTTTTTTCCTCTTGCGCCGTGTAACCTTCGGCAACAATTACGATATCTGCTTTTTGGTGGGGATTTCCGTTTTTTTCCGCTTCAATGACCACAACTTCCTCTCCTAATTTTTCCCGAATAATATGAACTGAACCGGGATCAATCTCTCTGGTAAAAATGGGTCTGAGCACATTGTGTTCGTCACGGGCTTCCAACATCATCAGGATTTTTCTTTTGGGATATGGGATAAGCACCGTTTCATGAAATGATTTTTGAATGCCATTCAGCGCCGGATCGGTGGTTTGATATTCGCCAAAAATAGTGGAGTATCCCCGCGAATAAATCAACTTATTGGAAGCGACATCATAAATTTTGATGTAATAATAACCATTGTTAAAATAATCAATTAAACGATCGGGATTGCCCGCCCATTCTCCTTGCCGGTAAATCTGATCGATGGTAATAGTTTCCTTCTGAGCATCGCCAATATGAAAATAATCGATCCGCATGGTGTGGTTCTCAAAATAGTCATCAAAATTCACGGGGTTCTGAGCAAATAACAGCGTTGCAAAAAAAGTAATAACGAACAGGTACAAAAATGTTTTTTTCATTTCATCCTCATCTCGTAATTTAACTTTAACGGTTCATTACTTCTTCAATATCCTGAATGGTTTTGGGAATGGGCTTTCCTAAAACCTTGCTGCCGGATTCGGTGACCAATACATCATCCTCAATTCGGATTCCGCCAAATCCTTTATAGGATTCAATTTTATCATAATCCAAAAAGCGGATAAACTTTTCCTCCGCTTTCCACATATCGATAAGTTCGGGAATAAAATAAATTCCGGGTTCAACGGTTACCACAAAACCGGGTTGCAGCGCTTTACCCAATCGCAATGCCGCCAAACCAAATTGGGTGCTTCGCTCTGTATCCTCATCATATCCCACATACTGTTCTCCCAGATTTTCCATATCATGGACGTCAAGCCCCATCATATGGCCCAATCCATGGGGGAAAAATAAAGCATGAGCACCCTGTTCAACTACCTCATCCACATCACCCTTAATAAAACCCAGATTTTTCATTCCTTCGGCAATCACTTTTGCCGCTTTCAAATGAACGTCTTTGAATTTTACATCTGCTTTTATCGCATCGATAGCCGTTAGTTGGGCATTTAAAACAATTTCATAAATTTCTTTTTGCTTTTCAGTAAATTTACCGCTCACCGGAATGGTTCGGGTAATATCGCTGGCGTAATGGAGGGCGGACTCTGCGCCGGAATCATTCACAATAATATTTCCGTCTTTCATCAAATTTCCGTGATAGTGATTATGCAGGGTTTCGCCGTGAACAGAAAAAATGGTGGGAAAAGAAATGCCTTCTCCCATACTATCGGTGATCCCCTGCATTGCCCCTACTACTTCTCTTTCATAAATCCCATGCTTGGTCATCTGCATGGCAGTCGTGTGCATCTGGTAGCTGATTTCCAGCGCTTTTTCAATTTCTGCGATTTCCTCATCAGACTTGATAGAGCGTTGGGCAACCACTGCTTTGATGAGTTCTTCGGAAACATATTGATTCACAAAATTTGCACGGATTCCCATTAAGGATTCAAATCGTAGCAAATTGTCGGGTCGATACTGTGGTAAATAATGGATTTTACGTCCGTTTTCGATTATTTCTTTGATATATTCAGACAAGTCGTCCAATTTACCAGTTTGGTGGACGTTTGCCCATTCAGCCCGTTCAGCAATAGTCGGTTGTGGTCCCATCCAGACAATATCATCTACCGTAAAATCATATCCGAAAATGAT
>CAZVKP010000184.1:0-6588 GCA_964627635.1 uncultured Calditrichaceae bacterium
GCATCATCCAGACCGGGGTACGTTCCGCCGGTTGTTGAAAACACGCCCGGATAAAAAGATCATTTTGCAATTTATTCATCATCTTTCACACTCTCAAATCATCTAACAATATTAATTAGTTTTAGGGTGCACAGTACTCTTCATATTTAAAAAATATTCCTCTAACGCTCTAATCACATATCTGGCATCGGGTTTTGGCGGAACAACAGCAACCTCATATCCTGCGTTTTGAATATGCGCAGCGGTTGTATTCCCAGATACACATATCGGCACATTTTGCAGCGGTGCTTCTCCAACCACCTGAAGGAAATAATCAAAGGCGGAGGGCGCGCCGAAATAAACAGCGTCATAATCTCCAGTCACAACATAATCCAGCTCGCCGGACTCATGGTCATGATCCGGCAGAGATTGATAGACGGGAAGACGCGTTAACTCAATATTACCGGGTATATCCACTTTAATATTTTCCAGAGATTGACGGCTGGTAGGGTTGAGGATTTTCAATTGACTATTACCATCAGCTTCCGATATCGAATTTAAGAGCTGCTGTAAATTGTCCGCTTGGTGATCAATCGGAATATTCGGAAAAAGACTCTTACAGCGAACATTTGTTTTTTTTCCGACCAAACCCACAGAGAGCTGCCCCAATTCTTGAATTGAAATTTCCAACATTTGTAAAAATCCGGCAAAAAAATTGACTCCATTTTTACTACCCAACACCAGCCAATCAAATAATTTGAGATTTTGAAAAATTTCAATATCATCTTTAGAGAGCTCAATCGGTTCCAGTCTAAATGTGGGAAAAACAAAGGGCCAGGCTCCTTTGCGATGCAGCAAAAGCACCATCTCTCTTGCTTGTTCTCTCCTACGACAAAGAACAATTTTCTTATTTTTCAGAGACACTGAAATATTCCTCCCGGGGTTCGTCTTCACCCGCTGTATGTAACTGTCTCGCTAAGTCCGTACCTAAGGCTTCAAGGAAAAATTCAAACACACGAATTCGTTCATCCCTGCGGTTACCTGGTGGTAAATTCATAGAACGAAGGACCGCAGCATCAATCATTCCCATTATTATATCCGATACAAATAATGTTGTATGTTCCCTCAAAACTCCTTCTTCCACACCGCGATTAAGCGCAATACTCAACAAATCTTTTATTTCCTGGTAAAGTTGTTGCACCTGATAATGCGAGTGCCGTTGACAGTTTAATTTCTCACGATACCAAATTTGAAAAAAATGGGGATATTTCGCCATGAAACTGTAGATATGGACTATAATTCGTCTCAGATTTGTCAAAGGGGTTTGCCGGGTATCGATCCTTTCTTTCAAGATTTCTAAGAGTGTTTCCAAGCGATGCGTAATAATTGAAATGTACAAATCTTCTTTGTTGTTAAAATAATTGTACAAGGTACCTTTTGCAAGACCGGTTTTCTCTGCCACTTCTTCCATCCGTACCTCATGGTAGTTCCGGGTAGCAAAGAGTGCAGCCGACACTTCAATGATTTGCTCTCGCCGTTTGGCAATTAATTTGTTATTTGGCGTCCTCATAACTTTCGATAGTTATTTTAATTTTCCTTTATCCAAGACTTCGTATTTCATCTAAAATTCGATTAGCACCAGCATCGATGAGTTTTTCTGCCAGTAACTTACCAGCTTCAATCGGTTTATCAATCGGTTTCATAACCTCATTTGCAAAATAGGCCTGTCCATCAAGACTGGCAACGCATCCACGGAGCCTCAGAGAATTACCATCGATTTCTCCCAGTGCCCCCAAAGGAACCTGGCAACCGCCTTCCAATACGCGTAGAAGCGAGCGTTCGGCAAAGACGCCTGCGGCCACAATTGGTTGATGTATCGCTTTTATTAACTGAAGTACCTCCTCATTATGGCAATTGGTCATCACCGCAAAGCATCCCTGTCCCACTGCCGGTAACATGTATTCAGATGGAATTTTTTGGCTGATTCTGTCACCCATTTGCAATCTTTCAACTCCTGCGCTCGCCAAAACCATTCCATCCCAATCCGATTCATCAAATTTTCGAAAACGGGTATTTAAATTCCCCCGAATATCGATTATCTCAAAATCGGGGCGGTGATGTAAGAGCTGCGCTTTCCGTCGTAGACTGCCTGTAGCAAGAGATGCACCCTTAGGCAAATCTTCCAGAAGTATTCCGTTTTTAGAAATCAGTGCATCCCGAACATCCCAACGATCAGTCACTGCACCTATTACCAATTCTTCCGGAAACTGAGTTGGTACGTCTTTCATACTATGAACAGCCAGATCGATCCGATTTTCCAGTAATGCAATATCCAACTCTTTTGTAAATAGTCCTTTATCCCCAATTTTAGCTAAGGGAGAATCTAATACTTTGTCTCCGGTAGTTTTAACTATTTCCGTTTCAAATTCAAGATTCGGATACTTAATTTGTAACTTTTCTTTTACCCACTCGGTTTGCCAAAGCGCCAATTGACTACCGCGGCTGCCTAATTTGATTCTCTTTTTCATTCCTCATCCTTTAACTCAAATAATTCCCGAACCACATCAACGCGGACCATCCCTTCCGGGTGTCCATTGGCATATTTTTTTAAATTAACGGTGGGTAAATGAAGCAATTTATTTAAAAGTCCCCGGGTAACCAATTTAAGTTGTTCCAACTCTTCTTCATCCAATTTATTGGAATACTTATTGAGTTCCTGCTGCCGGATTTCCTCAAATTTTTCACGAAGTGTGACAATGGTTGGTGTTATCTGCAACCCCTGTCTCCATTCCAGGAAATTTTCCACTTCCTCTGCAATAATCGCTTCTGCCCTGGGAATCTCCTGTTGGCGTTTTTTTAGATTGCTGTCAACTATTTGCTTCAAATTATCAATGTCGTGTAAAAATACTGATTCTAACCGATTAATTTCAGGATCAAAATCACGCGGGACACCAATGTCAATCAAAAACAATGGCCGGTTTCCGCGTTTACTTAGCGATGGTTCAATTTCATGTCGCCGGATTAAATAATTGGGGGCTGCAGCTGCGCCAACTATTATATCTACCTCCGGAAATAATTGCTGCATCTGAGAAAAAACCACAGCTTCACCGTTCAATGTAGCAGCAAGTTCCTCCGCTTTTTGATGCGTACGGTTAGTAATAAAGAGCTTGCCAATACCTTTCTCCCGTAAATGTTTTGCAGTAAGTTCTCCGGTTTCACCGGCACCAATCAATAATACGCTGCGCTTAGACAGATTTTTAAATATTTTTTGTGCTAATTCAACTGCCGCATAGGCTACACTAACTGCACCAGTGCCCATTGCGGTTTCGTTTCTTACCCGCTTGCCAACTGCAAAGGAGTGATTTGCCAATCTATTAAATATGATACCTACGGTTTCGGTTTCTGTAGCAATTTGACAAGCATCTTTCACCTGCCCCAGAATCTGAGGTTCGCCTAAAATCATAGAATCCAATCCTGCTGCAACCTGAAATAAATGATGAACTGCCTGCATTCCTTTCATCCGATAAAAATATTGACCCTTTCCATCAAGGGATATTCCGGTATTTCTTTCTAAGAATTTTACTATAAGCTGGAAAATATCTGCGGAAGAAGAACTAACTACATAAACCTCTGTACGATTACAGGTGGAAAGGATGATCGCCTCCTGAACGTCCGGCAGGGAATAAAGAGCTTTCAAACTATTGTGCAGGTTTTCCTCACCGATGGCAATCTTTTCACGGAATGAAATTTCAGCAGTTTTATGATTTGTTCCTAATAAGTATATTTCCATACCAAATCACTTTTTGTTTATTGGAAGTCATGAAATGATGTTAAAAACAGATTAACTGCAAGCATTGAAAATAAAATAATTGCAAATCCACTCAGTGACAAATATGCTAATCTTTTATTACTCCACTGAAGGAATCTTCCCCCAAAAAGCTCCAATCCGTAGATGATCCACGTTAAATATGCAATGACAATTTTAGGATCCGCCGGAACAAATTTTCCAAACACATGTGCTGACCAAAAGCCACCAAACAGGATGGCAATTGTTAAAAACACAAATCCCACAATTGCCGAATTATAATTTAATCCCGACAATATTTCGAGTGAGGGCAACCGATCATAAAGCACCCCAAATTTACTCCCTTTAATTTCATAAAACAGAAGTAAATACATGAGGCTATATAAAAATGAAATTGCAAATCCGGAATATCCCAGGACAGCCGTACTGGTATGAAATGCAAATAATGGATTATGAAGAATTTCCGGAATGTCCCTGGTATACTGGATGAAAGCCGACGATATAAACTGCAGGATAAAAACAAATACCAGGATAAAATACCCAGTGGTTTTGACTTTCAGTTTTATCTCCAGATAAACATAAACGAGAGCTGCTGCAAGAGCCAACACCGAAAATGCTTCAAAAATAGATGCCAAGGGAAAATGATCGTAATACCAGCTTCTTAAAACGACCTCCAGAAAATGTATAAATACCGTAATTTTTAATGCTTTAGACATATACTTTTCTGCAAACGAGTCTTTTCTAAATAAATACTTTCCATATAAATAGGTGACACCAACATATAAAATAGGTAAAACCATATTCAGGAAACTGATGACAAATTCCATTACTCTCCTTTCAAAAACTGACCAGCCAGTCAGATTATAAGCATTAATGATAAAATTATCAAGGTTAAAAATATTTTAAATTTGTTGAATTAAAACAAATAAAATTTAACTGCAGACAAACTTGAAGTGTTCCTGCAACGAAAATGTTTAACTTTTTGGATAACCCGAAATTATAAAGTGTAGAATATCTAAGGCATTACCAAAATATTCAATTTTTCAAATAGTTTTTTGGTTGATAATATTCCATCATTTTCCTCTGTGGAGTTCCCGGATCCGGTTGCCAATTATAGATGAACTTGACCTCGGGAGGAAGAGACATGAAAATGGATTCAATGCGCCCATTTGTTTTAATTCCAAAAAGTGTTCCGCGATCGTAAATCAGATTAAATTCCACATACCGCCCGCGGCGAATAAGTTGAAATAGTTTGGCATAATCCGTATATGATTCATTTAACCTTTTTTTAACAATGGGTCGATAGGATTCTAAGAAAGAATTTCCAACAGACTGAATAAGCCTGAAGTATAATAAATTATCTTTTTCCAAATAATCAAAGAAGATTCCCCCAATTCCTCTCATTTCATTTCGGTGTTTGATCGTAAAATAATCGTCACACTGCTTTTTATAATCCTGATATGAATCCGGAATGATTTGGTCACAAGCCTCTTTTAGCACTTTATGAAAATGAGTAAAATCTTCTGGATAGGGAAAATACGGTGTTAAATCGATTCCCCCGCCAAACCATGACCTGCCATGTTCCATTTCAAAATAACGAAGGTTGAGATGGATGGTAGGCACTTTGGGGGAAACCGGGTGAATCACCAAAGAAATTCCACATGCCGCAAATTCTTTCGGTTCAGTATTCAGCACCTCAGCAATTGATTCAGGTAACATTCCAATTACTGAGGATACATTTACACCCCCCTTTTCAAAAACCCGACCATTTTCAATTACCCGGGTTTTTCCACCCCCACCTGCGGAGCGGGTCCAGGTATCTTCTTTAAATTTAGCAGTATCTAAACTTTCTAATTCTCTGCATATTGTATCCTGTAACTGGTTTATATAATTTTCCATTGAATTGAATTGATCAGAAAATTCCATAACTATCCTCTTTATCAATTGCTCTCAATACTTTATTCCAGACACCACTTCTTCAATGCATCTATCCAGGTCGGATGATCGTTCATACAGGGAATAAGTTGAAATTCTTCTCCCCCAGCCTCTAAGAATGTTTCTTTTCCACGAATACCTATTTCTTCTAAAGTTTCCAGACAATCAGCCACAAAAGCAGGGCAGATTACTTTCAGCTTTTTTACACCCGATTCTGCCAGGCGTTTAATTTCCGCATCAGTAAAAGGCGTAAGCCATTTATCTTTTCCCAGCCGAGATTGGAATGAAATAGAGTATTTATCGGTTGGGATTTTAGCCTGTTCCACAAATGCTTCGGTCGTTTTTATCACTTGATGACGATAGCACTTTTCATGGGCTGGCGAAGGTGTTTGACAGCAATCCGGTGCAGATAAACAATGAACTCCGGTTGGGTCCGTTTTTTTGAGATGGCGTTCCGGAATCCCGTGGTAGCTGAAGAGCAAATGATAGTCATCACCATTCAAATAATCATTGGCACTGGACAGTAATGCGTTAATATACAGAGGATCGTCAAAAAACGGAGATATTACTTTCATGGGAACTGTGGAGTGCATTTTGGCTAATTCTTCTTCAGCTTTTACCACCACCGATTCAAAAGTTGACATGGCATAATGGGGATAAAGCGGAATTAGAAAAATTTCATTCACATTCTTATCAAGCAAAGATTTTAAAGCTGATTTTATGGATGGATTGCCATATCGCATTCCAAGTTCCACCGGTTCATCAACTTTTTCCTGCAAAAGCTGTTTTACTTTCCGGCTAATAACGATGAGCGGAGAGCCTTCTTCCCCCCAAATTGTTTCATAAGCCTCTGCAGAATTCTTTGGCCG
>CAZVKP010000185.1:0-6584 GCA_964627635.1 uncultured Calditrichaceae bacterium
TTCGGATGGTTGTTAGTAAAATTTTATTGTATTTTTGATTGTTTGAGTGAACTATATTTTTAATTTTAATTGTTTAATTAAAAACCACGTTCAACCAATTTGTATCTATTTTATTAATCGTATTAAGCAGGTTTTTGAGGAGCTGTGGAATTAAAATTTCAAAATTTTTTTAAACTCAGAAACTCATCCTTCAGAACGCGAATCATTTTCGTCTTTTCGATCATTGCTATTCTACTGGTGGGAACCATTTCCTGGGTTAGCTACCGGACAGCCCGGCAAATTTATTTAAATCAGGCTTCGGAGCATCTACAAACGGTCACACAATTAATGGGTAAAAATCTTGATGGGAAATATTTAGATTTTCTCTACCCGCAAAATAAGAGTAGTAAGGCAGCGACCTTTTATCAAAACTATTTACAACAGTATTCTGAAGATATGCAATTAATTCAAGCATTTATTTTTGATCAACAATTTGAGATTCTCAGTCAGACAAATACAGGGGAAACTTCCTCCAATCTCTCTGCTGCCTTGATTCTGAACCAAAATGATCTTCAACAATTGAAATCAGGTAACAATCTGATTTCTTTACCGTTTAAAGGGCATGACGGAATATGGTATTTATGGGGATTTTACCGCATCAATGAAAATTACTACATTGGCGTCCAGGAAAGTGCAACCCGTTTGTCTACTGTGGACCAACTCGCACAAATTTTCACCGGAATCGGGATCATTGGTATTCTGCTTACGGGAATAGCAGGATGGTGGCTGTCCAATACAGTCTCCAGACCTGTGGAAAAACTGGTAAATTTCAGTCGCGATTTGGGGAGCGGTAAATTTGATGCCAAAATTCCTGATGGTATTAAGGCGGAACTCAAAATCCTGGCAAATGCATTGGATAAAATGCGGAATGATTTAGCAAGGCAACACCGGGACAAAGAACAAATGCTGGCACAGATCGCCCATGAAATCCGTAATCCGTTAGGAGGTATTGACTTATTAGCAGGACTTGTAAAAGAGGATTTGGAGAAGAACAATCTGGATTCGAACTACATTCAAAAAATATCGCAGGAAATTGCTAAGTTAAAAACATTAATAAATGCTTACTTAAATTACAGCAGACCGGTCCAACCACGTCCCGAGTGGGTAAATGTTTCCAACCAACTTGAGGAAATTAAATCCCTGTGGGGAAACCAATTAAAACAGAAAAACATCCAGCTTCAAATAGACGGAAATAATTTCAAAGTATGGTTTGACTCCAATCATTTCCGACAAATTTTAACAAACCTAATTTCCAATAGTCTGGAGATCATAAAAGACAATGGTGTTATAAAAATCTGGACAGAACAGGAACAACAAACCCAGTCTGTCCATGTTAGTGATAATGGCCCGGGTATCCATAATGAAGATCTTCCACATGTTTTCGAACCCTTTTTTAGTACCAGAGAGGAAGGCACCGGCCTCGGTTTGGCCGTTTGTAAAAGATTATGTGAAGAAAACCAGGCAGACATTCAAGTAAACAATAACAGTAATGGTGGATGCACATTTACTATAAAAATAGAAAATAAATATTTCTAATAGAAAGGTTGTCAAAATGAAGCCGATTCATTTTCATTTAATCATAGATTTTGCTCTAATTTTTTTATTATCAGGCACCGTACCGGCATATGCTCAAGATGCCGGTTTCGGAATTTCCGCGGGAATTAACTACAGCGATTTTGACTATCAGGAAAATAGCGATGCTACGTCATATCAATCCAAAATATCTTATCAGATTGCCTTTTCTCTACAGAGGGAAATTTCAGGCCAATGGTTTTTAACACCTGCTGTTCGTTTGATGCATACAAAAAGCAGTGCTGAAATTGATATTAGAACCTTTGAAGGTCCAAATCCTACCCGGGTTGATTTTAGCCAATCTTACTTAAATTTAGCATTGATGAATAAATACTTCCTTTCGAAGAAACCCGGATTCTATTTTTCATTTGGACCCGAAATAGGTTATCTATTGGCATCCGAATCCAATACAAAATTTAGTGACGGGCAAGAAATAAAAAAAGATGTAAGCGATGATTTTAAAAAAATCATTTTTTCAGCGAACATTACGTTAGGTACCGAATTCAAAGTGGACAAGACGAATCTGTTTGCAGAATTAAGTTATTTCCATAGTTTGATGCCGGTAACCCGCGGAATCACCTATCTGCCGGAATGGAGAACACGATTATATTTCTTGAATTTGGGCATTTTATTATGATCCATAACAGAAGTCATTTAGAGGATATTACATGAAAGTTGTTGATGTCATTGTTGTAGAAGACAATGAAACCATGAGACTGGGCGTGGTAGAAAGCTTACGGCGCGAAGGTTTCCGGGTAGCCGATTTTGATAACGGTGAAGCAGCACTCACCCATCTTAAACAAAACCGGATGCCTTTGGTTATTACGGATTTGCGAATGAGTCCCATGGATGGAATAGAACTTTTAAAACAAGTAAAATCCATTTCACCGGAAACCGAAGTTTTGATGATTTCAGCCTACGGCACCATCGACACTGCAGTTAAGGCAATGCAAATGGGCGCAACGGACTTTTTGACAAAACCGTTTACATCCGATGAACTACGCATCCGGGTAAAGAAAATTGTAGAAAAGATTGAACAGAATCGTGCCTTGAATCAGCTTAAAGCCGAAAATCTATTACTTCAGGAAGATATCGGATCACAATTTGAAAACATAATTGGCACTTCTAAACCGATGCGGCAGGTTTTTTCATTGGTCGAAAAAGTCGCCGGTGAGGATAGTGCGGTTCTCATTGAAGGTGAGAGCGGCACCGGAAAAGAGTTGATTGCCCGGGCCATCCATTGTAAAAGCAAAAGGTCTGACTTCCCCTTTATCCGGGTCAATTGCGGGGCACTGAATGACAATCTTCTGGAGAGTGAACTTTTCGGACATGAAAAAGGCGCATTTACCGGAGCGATAAAACAAAAGCGAGGACGTTTTGAATTAGCTGACAACGGCACTTTATTTCTGGATGAAATAGGTGATGTCTCACCAACCATGCAGGTTAAATTATTGCGTGTATTACAGGAACAAGAATTTGAAAGGGTTGGCGGTGAACAAACCATAAAAGTAAATGTGCGCATTATCTCCGCAACCAATCAAAATTTAAGGGAGCTTATTTCCGATGGCACTTTTCGGGAGGATGTGTATTATCGTCTGAGTGTTATCCCAATCACGTTACCCCCGCTCCGTGAAAGAAAAGAGGATATTCCGTTGTTGGTTCGGCATATTTTAGAGAACCTCGCCCGGCGAAAATCGCAGCAAAGATATACAGTATCTTCACAAAGTCTTAAACTTTTACAGGATTATAGCTGGCCGGGTAACATCAGGGAATTGGAAAATGTACTGGAGCGATTGGCAGTTGTTTCTCCAACTGCGGAGATCGATACAAATCTCATTGCACAACAATTAGGCAACGTGACGGTGCCTCTTCTGGATAACTATGATCATCTTCCCCTGGATGAGGCGGTAAATTCTTTTGAGAAAAATTTGATTACACATGCATTAAAAAAAACAAATGGAATTAAAAACCGCGCTGCCAAATTGCTGGGAGTTGGGACAAGTACACTGTATTATAAAATGGAAAAATTTGGACTATTAAAATGACAAAATATTCAGGTATTATCATATTATTGGTTCTTTCTATTGCTATTGCACAAAATGTGGCTGAACTTGAGCAAAAAAGAACACAGTTATTTAAGCAGATGATTGAAACTCAAAAAGAAATTGCTGTAACAGATTCTCAACTGAATACCATTACAACAAAGATTGATAAAGAAAAGACCAAGAAAAATCCCGATAAAGGCATTTTGGAAGAATGGATGGCGAAAGGTCTTCATGTTTCAAAACAGCAGTTAGAACAAAATCAAAAACTGGATAGTCTTCAAAACGAATTAAATAAACTTGATGAACGATTAGATTATGCCTATGCTGCTAAAATTGATTCTCTGGAGAAGCTTAAACAATCGTCTAACTCCGCATCGGCAAAAGAGCTTAATGAAAAAATTTTAAAATTGACAGAAAAAAGGTTGATTGTGGCACCAAAAATGAAGGCTTTAAATTTTGATCCACAAAAAATTCAACAAATTCAATTAGATGAAACTTCAGATTCACTCACACAAATTATTTTAATGGATTATCTGGAAAATGAATGTGAATGGAAATCTGGAGAATATAAAAAGGGTAAAACAAGAAACTGAAGATTTTGTGCTATTGTCTCAAAAAACCCAAGAATTCCTGGAAGAAGTTAATTCCGAAAGAGATTTTGGAGTTCTCACACATTCTTATTTTGATCGAACCGGTGCAGAAAGATTGGGAACCGATGGAACAGTACCCAATAACGTTGAAAATGCATTTATAAATAAAAGCGCTCAATCAATTTTATTATTTTTACAACAACTGGATGCTTCCGAGATGGGAATTGACGAAATTACCCGTAAGGTGCCCTTGGATTCAACGGAAATGTCCGTTTCCCCTGATGAGTACCTGAAATTATTAAATAAGACTGAAAAGACCCTAAAACAATATCAATCTACTATTCAAAGAAAATTAAAAAACATTGAAAAAAATAAATCTCCGAATTAATATATAACTGTCCTTTTGCACGAGTAGTGAGATAAAGAATTTCCCATTTTAATCTTGCATAATGGTCGTAGTTTCTTAGACTGACATTCATTAATGAAACAATTTCACTTTTTCCTCCTGACCCATTTATTCATTTTTTTAACATTCAACTTTGCATCCGCAAGAAATTTTAATTGGAAACTCGGGAGTGAACTCGGGCATTACCGGCTATCTGAAATCACTTCTGCTAAAAATAATCAACCACTGTTAAAATTCACCGGATCACTTGCCTATAAAGGACAAAATTCTAAATATAATTGGGGATTAAATACCCGTCTTAAACAGGAAATTTTTGGATTAAGCAACTCAACAGCAAGCCTCAAACTCTTTATGGAAGGTTTTTTCAATCACAGAACAAACTGGGGAAATTGGGGTGTCGCTTTGGATGTTTGGCGATTTAATTATAGCCGCGATAAATTAGATCTTTCCTATAATCTAATTCAATTTCAGGGTCATCTTTTAAAAAAAATGACTTCACAGTTATTGATAGCATCCTATATAAATTATGTAAACAAAAAACTGATAAACCAATCCGAATTGGTCATCGACGCTGTTTACGCGGATAATCGTTTAGTATATGCCTGGAAAAAATACTGGCAATTTGGTGGTGGCTTTTACATCGAGAGATTTCAGTTAGACCAGGACCAAAGCAGTAGTTTGCAGACCAATCGAGGATGGCGATTCGGACCCAAGATTTCTTTCAAATATCAAAAAAAAATAATTCTTCAATTGGAGTACAACATATTTTGGCATCGATCGGAAATTATAACGGCTGCATCCTACGATCAGCGAATCCGGCTGGTATTTGGTAAATTGCTGTCAAAAAACTGGTCTGTTTTTGCTTTAGTCGATTATTACTTTAGTCAAATCGAAACCGTTGATGACTCTCAGTTAGCGCTGGTTTATTCACCGCTCCAAAATGAAAATGTCATTCATTTTAAATTGGAGCACGACTTTAATCAAAAAATGGATGGCTATTTTAAAGTAGGCTATGTGAATGAAGATCTTGTAACAGGTGAACAATACATTAGGGGGTGGCAAGTGGTTTTAGGAATAGAAATAGGAAATTGATGATTTTTGGGCAACCTGGACAATCCCTGACGTTCCCTGGCTTCCATGAATATTTAATGCATACGTTACTTCTGTTCTCCCGGTGACTTGCCAATTATCCATCTCACCCTTGTATTTTAGCATCAAGAACCTTATATTGTTTCATTTTTAAGTAAAAGGAATCTAACATGAAGCGAAACCGAATTATTTTAGATGCAATGGGCGGCGATAATGCGCCGTATGAAATAATTAAAGGCGGCGTATTGGCAAGTAAGGAAAGTCCCACTTTACAAGTAATCCTTATTGGGGATGATGAAAAGATTAAAGAACATCTGAAAGAATTTAACATTTCCGGTCTAAACTTCGAAATTGTTAAAGCGTCACAAATCATAACCATGAATGATACCCCTAAAACAGCAGTTGAAGAAAAGGAAGACGCATCAGTGAATGTTGCCTGCCGGATGCTGGCGAATGATGAAGGGAATGCAATGGTAAGTGCCGGTAATACCGGTGCCACTATTCTTTCCTGTTCCAAATATCTACCTAAAATTCCGGAAGTTGAACGGGGAGGGCTGGCAGCTATCTTTCCGGCTATGAAACAAAAACCGACTGATCTCGGCAAAACAGTGATGTTGGATGTAGGCGCAACCATTCACTGTTCTCCCACCCAACTGGTACAATTTGCCATAATGGGTGTTCATTACGCTACTGAGGTCCTGGGCGTGGAAAAACCCCGGTTGGCATTGTTAAACATTGGTGAGGAGGAAACTAAAGGACATGAAGGATTGGTGGAAACCTATTCGCTTCTAAAAAAAGTAAAGGATTCAATGGATTAGAAACGTTCTCTTACCTCTACCAAAA
>CAZVKP010000186.1:0-6574 GCA_964627635.1 uncultured Calditrichaceae bacterium
AACTACCTATAATTTCAAAATGCTGCGAAAGTTGATCATTTAATTTCAGGTAAAAATCATTCATGCGAAACTGACCGTGATAAAATTCAATCTATTATTTTTTTCATTCATAAACTTTAAAATATGCAATGGTAATTTTGTTCAGACAAGAGCCCATCAAGAGTTTACTGCAACCGGAGTGGAAATATGATATATATGGTTTTTTTTAACAGTAAGTCCCCTTACAATAGTTTTGGAATTTTTAAAGTCCATTTGCTAAACTTTTTCAAAAGCAGCCTCGATGTAGATTCTTCGAAATTTAGTTGTACTTAACGCATTTTGCTATTAAAACAAAATCAAGTAACTCAGCTATAATATAAGACATGTCATTTCCACATTGCGGTCACTGTGTGAAGAGTGTTAGCGAGAAATCTTTTTAAAGATTCCTTGGGCATAGCAACCACAATTTGTCACCTGCTATAAGCAGGATTCGCCTGCCCTGACTTGCCTCAGCAGGCAGGGAATGACACATTCTATGAAAGGCAAATATAACGAGATATAATTAACACAAAATATAATTAGCACAACGGGTTACTTAATAAAAACATTCAAAATATAGATATAAAACAATAGCTAATTAAATTATCGAACCCTTTTATGTGAAATCAAAGGAAGCCAATTGACTGGTGAACCACTAATAGTTTTTCATTGGTTTGTTCGAAAGCATTTTTATAAAAGTAATAATATTGAAACATAGACAAATTTTTTTATATACTCCTTTGAATTATAAAGGGTGTGATGACCATATCCATATTTCTTTATTATTTTTCTTGACTTATTTTTGTAGATTTGTTACACTATTAGCGAATTTTAAAAGTTAAAAATAGAACAAGTAATGCATAAGATTTTCTTCAAATATAAAATAAGTAGCCTTTCAGTTTATTTAGATAATTTTTTAGAAAAATGAACATCAATTATATATTTTGAGTTTAGTCCGGTTTTTCAAGTAAGGTTGTTTCCTGGTTGTTGAAAAGAGTTGAATTCTACAGGAGTGCGTGTTTTGGAAAACACAATGGGTTCTGAAATGATGATTTGGCCGCTGGTTGTTTATGGAGTTGCTGTTATCGTGCTGGTTGGTTTCATGATCGGGTTCTCCTATATCCTCGGTCAGCGTCATAAGGAAAGAGCCACCGGAGAAATTTACGAGTCCGGAATTGTACCTACAGATACGGCAAGACTGCGTTTTTCCGCACATTTTTACGTGGTGGCGATGTTTTTTGTAATATTTGATCTGGAAGTTGCATTTATTGTGGCATGGGCAATAGCCTTTCGTGAAGTCGGCTGGATGGGATATATCGGAGTATTGGTGTTTGTCGGAATACTGGTAGCCGTACTCCTCTATGAATGGAGAATCGGCGCTCTGGATTTCGGACCAAGTGGTAAAAAAATATTAGAAAAATACAGAACATTAAACAAAGTGAATATAGATGTATGAATTGGTGGACAAGTAAACCGGACAACCCGGTAAAAACCACAGAAGGCACCGGATCGTTCGAAGAACAGATTCAACAAAATATTATATTCAGTAAGCTTCAGGAATTACTGGCCTGGGGCCGTAGAAACTCCATGTGGCCATTCAATTTCGGGCTATCCTGCTGCTATGTTGAGATGGCTACCAGTCTCACCAGCAAATATGATATTGCCCGCTTCGGCGCAGAAGTAATTCGCGGAACGCCACGGGAAGCAGATGTCATGATTATCGCCGGAACTGTGTTTATGAAAATGGCGCCTATAATCAAACGGCTTTATGAACAAATGATGGAGCCGCGCTGGGTAATATCTATGGGATCATGCGCAAATTCCGGCGGGATGTACGACATTTACAGTGTTGTACAAGGTGTGGATAAGTTTATGCCTGTGGATATTTACGTACCCGGTTGTCCGCCGCGACCGGACGCCTTCATGGAAGGACTGGTTTTACTAAGTGAATCTGTTGGAAAAGAAAAACGTCCGTTGAGTTGGATGATTGGACCGCAGGGTGTCATAAAACCGGAAAAAGTATCGGTTAAGGACAGAAAAACTGAAGATCGCAAAAATGTTAAGACCTTAAGATCACCGGACGAAATTTGAGTTTAATTCTCTAAGTCGAGTTAACGCGAACAGCGAACAAAATATTTGTGATTCCAAATATGAACCAAACGCCAGATGTTCTTGAAAAATTAAAGACAAAATTCGGTGATAATTCATTCACCCTGCAAGCAACAAAAGATGAAATACCCACCCTCTGGGTTGATCGAAATCAGATGTTAGATATGCTCCGGTATCTAAAAACTGAGATTGACAAACCATACCGGATGCTTTATGATTTAACTGCAATTGATGAAAGAACCCGCGCCAAGAAAAACGGTCAGCCGGATAGCGATTTTACGGTTGTTTATCACCTGCTCTCCTTCGGACGCAATCAAGATATTCGAGTTAAAGTACCTCTCAAAGGTGAATATCCAAATATCCCTTCTACTGTTAATGTTTGGAAGAATGCGGATTGGTATGAGCGGGAAGTATTTGACATGTTTGGAATAAAATTCGACGGGCATCCCCATCTATACCGTTTATTGATGCCACACACCTGGGAGGGATATCCGCTTCGCAAAGAACATCCCGCACGCGCTACGGAAATGGGACCATACCAATTACCCGAAGATAGAGAAGAAAAGGAACACGAAGCATTAAAATTTAGACCGGAAGACTGGGGACTGGAACGTAAAAGTGAAGACACCGATTTTATTTTTCTCAACGTAGGACCACAACATCCCGGTACACATGGGGTGCTCCGAATTGTTGTGCAATTGGATGGCGAGGAAATTGTGGACGCCGTGCCGGACATCGGATTTCACCATCGCGGTGCGGAGAAGATGGCAGAGCGTCAATCCTGGCATACATTTATTCCCTATACAGACCGGGTAGACTATTTGGGCGGCGTAATGAATAACTTGCCCTATGTGATGGCAGTGGAAAAACTGGCAGGGATAGAGGTTCCCATGCGAGCCCAGGTAATCCGGATAATGCTGTGCGAACTATTTCGCATCTCCAGTCATTTGGTCTGGTATGGCACATTTGCGCAGGACGTGGGACAGCTTTCCCCGGTTTTTTACATGTTTAATGATCGTGAACGGATATTCGATATCATTGCCGCAATTTGTGGGGATCGAATGCATCCCAACTGGTTCCGAATCGGCGGGGTGGCACAGGATTTACCCAACGGCTGGGATAAATTGGTTCAGGATTTTGTCAGTTATTTTCCCAAGAAAATAACGGAATACGATAAATTAGTTATGAACAACCGTATTTTTAAAAAGCGAACGGTGGGTATCGGAAATTTCACCTTAGAGGAAGCAATTGAGTGGGGCGTAACCGGTCCGGGAATAAGAGCAACAGGTTATGATTGGGATTTTCGTAAAAAACGTCCCTATTCCGGTTACGATCAATTTGATTTCGATATCCCGATCGGGCAAAATGGCGACTGTTATGATCGTGCAGCGGTGCGGGTAGAGGAAATGCGCCAAAGTGTCCGGATCATTGAACAGTGTTTGAAAAATATGCCATCGGGAAATTACAAATCCGAACACCATCTCACAACTCCGCCAATCAAAGACCGTACAATGAAAGATATCGAAACGTTGATCACTCATTTTCTGAATGTGAGTTGGGGGCCGGTAATCCCGGCAGGTGAAGCATTTGTGGGTATTGAAGCTTCCAAAGGAAACAACGGTTACTATCTGATAAGTGACGGAAATACCTCGGCTTATCGGGCGCGAATCAGAGCACCCTCATTTCCGCATATTCAGATGGTACCTTATATCAGCCGGGGATACACCATTCCGGATTTACTTGCTATTTTAGGGGCAGTAGATTTTGTGTTGGCAGATGTAGATCGTTAAAAAATTGAATAGGTGTTGAATGCTCACAGAGCAAGAAAAAAAAGAAATCGCAGATCAGGTTAAACATTATCCGCTGAAACGAGCGGCATGCATAGAAGCACTGAAAGTGGTGCAACAGCATCGCGGATGGGTGTCTGATGAGAATTTACATGATATAGCAGCAGAACTGGACATGAGTCCGGATGAATTAGATAGTGTAGCCACTTTCTACAATTTGGTTTTTCGCAAGCCTGTGGGGAGGCACGTTATTTTAATTTGCGACAGCGTTAGCTGCTGGGTTATGGGATACGACAAATTGATGGATCATTTGCAGCAAAAACTGGGAATTAAATTGGGACAAACCACCGAAGATAATCGATTCACATTGCTTACAATTCCCTGTTTGGGCACTTGCGACCATGCCCCAACCCTGATGATTGATAACGATTTACACCGCGATTTATCGCCCGAAAAATTAGATGAAATACTAAATAAGTACGAATGATAATTTAATGTTATTTCTATAGAATTAAATTAAAGTAGATTTACAAAGCTGAAAATTCAATGAATATAAAGATCAATGGATAAACCACTCACACAAAATATTCGACCTGGTGAAGCGCCGTTAAAACTTAAGGAATACCAGAAAGCCGGCGGTTACCAATCCGTACACAAAGCACTTAAAGAGATGAATCCAAAGGAAGTCCAGGAGATGGTCAAAAAGTC
Organism: uncultured Calditrichaceae bacterium; assembly: GCA_964627635.1. Taxonomy (GTDB): domain Bacteria; phylum Calditrichota; class Calditrichia; order RBG-13-44-9; family RBG-13-44-9; genus CAZVKP01. The sequence goes on from CAZVKP010000186.1 coordinate 4,623, forward strand.
CAATCTCAAGGGGCGTGGCGGTGCCGGATTCCCAACAGGGGTTAAATGGGGATTTGTACCGATGGGCGATGATGCACCCACACCAAAATTTCTGGTTGCCAACGCCGATGAAATGGAACCCGGCACATTCAAGGACCGGCTACTTATGGAAGGCGACCCCCATCTTCTGATTGAAGGAATGATTGTGAGTGCGTATGCAATTGAAGCCAGCGAATCTTATATTTTCTTGCGTTGGGCATATAAAGCCTGTGCAAGATTACTTGATGAGGCAATTGCGGAAGCCTATGACGCAGGATATTTAGGTAAAAATATTCTGGGTTCCGGTTTTAATTTAGATATGCATCTGCACAGCAGTGTGGGGCGCTACATGTGCGGTGAAGAAACCGGATTGCTCAATGCCCTGGAAGGTAAACGTGCCACCCCGCGCGCCAAACCACCCTTCCCTCAAGCCAGTGGTCTGTTCGGTAAGCCGACCATTGTCAATAATGTAGAAACCCTGTGCAGCGTTCCGGGAATTATTAACAACGGTGATGAGTGGTACCGAAACTTAAGCCATTCCGAAGATGGCGGCACCAAACTCTACGGTGCCAGTGGTAAAGTAAAAAAACCGGGTGTTTGGGAATTACCCATGGGTGTTACGATGCGGGAAATTATCGAAGAACATGCAGGAGGGATGTTTGACGGTACTAAATTCCGTGGTGCATTACCCGGCGGTGCTTCTACAGATTTCCTGGTGGAAGAACATTTGGACATTAAATTTGATTACGATTCGGTAATGAAAGCCGGAAGTCGCCTGGGAACAGGAACCCTTATAATTTTAGATGACCAGACGTGTCCGGTGGGATTCGTAAAAAATTTGGAACACTTTTTTGCACAGGAGTCCTGCGGATGGTGCACACCCTGCCGTGACGGACTACCCTGGGTAGAACAAATTTTACAAAGCATTGAAGATGGCAGTGGTCGGATGGAGGATCTGGATTTGCTGGAAACGCATTCCAAATTTTTAGGTCCCGGCAACACATTCTGCGCCTTAGCACCCGGTGCGGTGGAACCGCTGCAAAGCGCTTTAAAATACTTTAGAAACGATTTCGAGCGACATATCAATGAACAAAGATGTCCCTGGAGGTAGTGAATGGCAACAATTTACATAGATGGCAATCCATACCAAACCGATGAGAAGAAAAACCTGCTGGACGCTTGTCTTTCCCTTGGTTTCGATATTCCCTATTTTTGCTGGCATCCGGCAATGGGATCGGTGGGCGCTTGCCGTCAATGTGCCGTAAAGAAATACCAGGACGAAAACGATACCAATGGCAAAATTGTAATGGCCTGTATGGAACCGGCTACCGATGGGACTCGCATATCAATCAATGATCCGGAAGTGGTAGAATTCCGGGCAAATGTTATAGAATGGCTGATGACCAATCATCCCCACGATTGCCCCATTTGCGACGAAGGCGGAGAATGTCATCTCCAGGATATGACCATGATGTCCGGTCATTCGTACCGGCGTCATCGTTACAAAAAACGCACCTATCGCAATCAATATTTAGGGCCTTTCATCAACCACGAAATGAACCGCTGTATTCAATGTTACCGATGCGTCCGCTTTTACCGGGATTACGCAGATGGTAAAGATTTACAGGATTTTGCATCGCGCAATCATACCTATTTCGGACGTCACCAAGACGGAATATTGGAAAATGAATTCAGTGGAAATCTGGTGGAAGTTTGTCCCACCGGTGTTTTTACAGATAAAACTTTGAAACAACACTATACCCGCAAGTGGGACATGACCAATGCTCCCTCCATTTGCCACCAATGCGGCTTAGGCTGTAATATTATTGCAGCTGAAAGATATGGTGGTTTGCGACGAATACTAAGTCGTTATAACGGGGAAGTAAATGGCTATTTTATTTGCGACCGCGGGCGCTTCGGCTACGAATACGTGA
>CAZVKP010000187.1:0-6556 GCA_964627635.1 uncultured Calditrichaceae bacterium
GTTGAAAACAATCAATTATCCGGTGGCGGTACGATCTTCCAGTTTGTTAGAAGATTCCCAACTTCTCCCTTTCGCTGGACTTTATAAAACCTATATGTTGCCAAACAATCATCCCAACCTTCACATTCGCTTAAGACAACTCATTAACGCCATTCGGCTGGTTTACGCTTCAGTATATTTTAGTTCTCCCAAAGAGTATATGAAGAACACCGATTACCGAATTGAAGAAGAAAAAATGGCGATCATTATCCAGCAAATCTCCGGCATCGATTATAATGATAAATTTTATCCGGTAATTTCCGGTGTGGCACAATCTTACAATTATTATCCAATATCTCACATGAAACCGGAAGACGGGATGGTGCATCTTGCTCTCGGTCTTGGAAAAACTATAATGGAGGGAGGACAAATTTACCGATTTTCGCCCTCCTATCCCAAAATAAATTTACCATACAATTCACCCCAAGATTTTGTTGATAAATCGCAAAGTCATTTTTATGCCGTAGATTTATCCCATCCTGATTTAAAAGTTGAAATTGATGAACACTTTAGCCTGTTAAAATTAGATCTTACTCAGGCAGAGAAGGATGGATCTTTATTTTTTGTAGGAAGCACCTTTTCTCCGGAAAATGCCGTTATTAAAGATTCGCTATCCATTAATGGACCGCGGATCATCACATTTGCCAATATTTTGAAGTATCAAATATTTCCGTTATCGGATATTCTAATGCAACTTTTGGAGCTTGGAAAGCAGTCTTTAGGCACACATGTGGAAATTGAATTCTCCATAAATCTTTACCGCGAACCTGATAAAAAACCGGAATTTAATGTGTTGCAAATCCGTCCGATAATTGCCACACAAGAAAATGGCGAATTCTTCAATAATGAATTTAAAGCGGATGGATTGTTGTGTGAAAGCCAACATGCCATTGGTAACGGTATTTATCGTGACATGTATGATTTAATTTATTTGGATCCGGAAACATTTGAATTTTCTAAAACTTGTGAAATCGCCAAAGAATTGGAAGATTTCAATATCAAAATGGATAACGAGAACCGGCATTATATTCTCATCGGATTTGGACGATGGGGAACCGCCGATCCCTGGTTGGGTATTCCTGTTGAATGGTATCAGATTTCCCGAGCCAAAGTATTGATTGAGTCAAACTTTAAAAATTTTACCATTGATCCCTCTGCGGGAAGTCATTTTTTCCACAATTTGGTCTCCCTAAGATTGGGATATTTTTACATCAAAAAGGAAAGTGAAAAAGAATATATTTCCTGGGATTGGATAAAAGATCAAAATCCATATCGCCAGACCAAGTATTTAAAACATATACGATTTAAGGAGCCATTGGTGGTAAAGATTAACGGACGATCCTCCACAGGTATTGTTAGTAAACCGAATGGTACTCTTTAGCAACAAGTCAAAAACTTCATCATAAATTTATTTGATAAAAAAACGAGAATTTCTGTTTTGCCTCAAATCTTCTTCGTATCTGATTTACACGGTAAGCCCGACCGTTATCACAAACTATTTCATAAAATTAAAACCGAAAAGCCGAATGCGGTGTTAATTGGCGGTGATATACTGCCCAATGAAATTTTACTCAAGAAATCCATCAACATTTTACATCAGGATTTTATAAACGACTTTTTAGTTCCGGAACTAAAAAAACTCAAGAACTTATTAAAAAAAGATTATCCCAAAATATTTATCATCATGGGCAATGATGATGCCCGCTTCGAAGAATCCAGTCTGCTGTCCGCCGCAACAGAAGGAGTTTGGGAGTATATCCACAATCGCCAAATAAATCTTGGTCAATACCAAATATACGGGTATGCCTACATCCCCCCTACCCCATTCAGGTTAAAAGACTGGGAGCGTTACGATGTGTCCCGATATACAGATCCCGGTTGTATCCCTTTGGAAGAAGGACATTATAGCATACCGGTATCAATAGAAAAAGAAAAATATCAGACAATTGAAAAAGATTTAACAGGTTTAACTAAACACGCAGATTTACAGAACAGCATCTTCTTATTTCATACGCCTCCCTATAAAACACATTTGGATCGTGCTGCGCTGGATGGACAAATGGTGGATCATTGTCCGTTAGATGTTCATGTAGGAAGTATTGCGGTGCGCAAGTTCATAGAAAAGCAACAGCCGAAAATCACTCTTCATGGCCACATCCATGAGTCCGCACGCATAACAGGATCTTGGATGGATTGGATCGGAAAGACAGTCATGTTCACTGCTGCCCATGACGGGCCGGAATTAGCCCTGGTGCGCTTCGATCCCGAAAAACTACCGGACGCAAAAAGAGAATTAATTTGATTTTTTAATTAGAATCTAAAACTTGTCTTACCTTATTTAATAATGCAGATGCAGTAAAAGGTTTTTGAATAAAGTGAATACCTTCTTCCAAAACACCGTGTCGAACGATGGCGTCATCCGTATAACCGGAAAAGTAAATCACTTTTAAATTTGGATGGGTCGATACTAATTGTTCAGCCAACTCTTTACCCGTTATTCCAGGCATAATTACATCAGTAAGGACCAATTCAATGTTACCATTTTCATTCTCACTGATGGAAAGCGCTTCTTCTCCATTTTTTGCCTCTAATACTTTATATCCTTGCTCATTTAAAATGTGAGACGCTAAAATCCGAACATCTTCATCATCTTCTGCAAGCAGTACAACCTCATTACCCTCACTAAATTCTTCTCTAAATTCCTCATCTTTATCTTCAATTTTTTCTGTTATCTGTGGAAGATAAATTTTGAATGTGGTTCCTTTTTGTGGTTCACTATAGCAATAAATAAAACCACCATTTTGTTTAATGATTCCAAAGACGGTCGATAAGCCTAATCCGGTTCCTTTGCCGCGATTTTTAGTGGTAAAAAATGGCTCAAAAATTTGGCTGCGTATTTTCTCATCCATACCCTCTCCGGTATCACTCACTGCCAACATCACATAATCGCCCGGTTCAGCAGCAACATGCTGACGTACATAGTTTTCATCCATTTCCACATTTTCGGTTTCAATGGTCATTTTTCCACCTTCAGGCATTGCATCCCGGGAATTTACTATTAAATTCATGAGAATTTGATCTACCTGACCCCGGTCTGCCTTCACATTCCCCAAGTTCGGTTCTAAACGAGTGACAAGATCTATGTTTTCACCAATTAACCGTTTTAACATTTTCTCCGCATCAGAAACCACAGCATTCAAGTTAATTATTTCCGGCTTAATCACCTGCCTGCGGCTGAAAGCCAATAATTGATCAGTTAACGTTGCAGCGCGCTCTCCGGCTTTGTTAATCTGCCGAATTTCCCGGTATCCTACATCTTCAGGTTTCAATTTTCCCTGCAACAAATTGGTGTAACCATTTATCACAGTCAGTAAATTATTAAAATCATGAGCTACACCCCCTGCCAATTTACCAATGGCTTCCATTTTTTGAGCCTGTCTAAGTTGATCTTCCAATGTTTTTCGATCGGTAACATCCCGTAAAACACCCTGACTCGCAATTCCGTCTTTATAGCGGACGTAGGTAACGGATGTTTCCACCTCTACTTCTTTCCCTTCTTTGGAAATCGCAGTGAATTCATACCTGGGAGAAATATCCTCTCCGTTTGCTAAACGTTTTTGTCTTTCTATTATCAAATCACGACTTTTGGGTGAAACCAAATCCATAAAATTAAAATCAGGGTGATTGGCTTCCTCCAGGGATACCCCAAACATGTTCTGAAATTTCTCATTAATGATTTCAAACTTGCCATCGTATAGCAAATAAATAGCATCATTTGAATGTTCTATTAAATGCCGGTACTTTTCCTCACTCTCTTGAAGTGCTTGTTCAGCTTGTTTATGTTCTGTGATGTCCAGCAATTGTGCCAAAGTAAATGTCCTGTCTTTGGAATCCCGCAGAACAGTAGAACTGATTTCCACATCTCGTTTTTCTCCACTTTTCCGCAAGATTTTAAATTCGTAGCGCTTCGGTACATTCTCTCCTCTTTGGCGCCTTAGGTAACGTTCCGTTACCATTTTTTTGCTGTCTTCATCCAATACTTTTCGAAAATCATATCCTTTTAACTCGTCTGCGGAGTATCCCGTAATAGAACAAAATTCACTGTTTACATAGCTAAATTTATAATTATTATCAATTATGGCGATACCTGTATGAGAATTCTCAATGACCGATAGATATTTCCGCTCGGAATCTTTATGAGCCTCCTCAGCTTGTTTGCGGTCTGAAATATCCCTTAATATTCCATACGTTGAGACAATTTTACCTTCAGCATCCCTTAAAAAGGTGGCTCTTAATTCTCCCCAAAATGTACTCCCGTCTTTCCTTATATATTCATATTCCATTAAGGGAATATCTGATTGTGGATTATTTTTGGCAATAGAGAGTTCTCTTTTGAAGTTTTCAACTGCTTTGCTAAATGACTCATTTGTCATTACCTCACGTAAATCAATCTGATAAGCTTCTTCCAGAGAATACCCAAACATTTGGGTCATTGACGGGCTAACATATTCTACATTCAGGTCCAAATCCTGAATAAAAATAACATCCCGAACATTTTCCACCATAAATCGGTACTTTTCTTCCGAAGACCTTAAAGCTTTTTCAACCTCTTTTCGTTCAGCAATCTCTTCCTTCAGTTGAGAAACATTCCGGGCATTTGCCATTGCTAACCCAATTGTTTTTCCAATTGATAGCAGTGTCTGATGCTCGGATTGACTTACCGGTTTTTCACGCTTGAAAATCAGATTTAATACCCCTAACACTTTTTGCTTGTAAAGCAATGGTACCGAAACCATAGATCTGAAGCCATTATCTATTAGTGCAGCTTTTGCTTGCGGCATAACGCGATCATCAATTGAGATATCTTCGCTGACAATAACTTCTTTCCGGGATACGGCTAAACCGGTTAAACTGCCGGATAAAGGCACTCTTGAAACAATGTCTAAAATGGTGTTTGTAAATCCATTTGCATGGACAATATCAACGCATTTCTCTTCTTCGTTCACAATGAATATACCCACCGAAGGAGAACCGGTATATTTAATCATCGCATCAATTGCCTGCTCCACAATTATTTGAAAATCCTGTGAGCGATGTAACCGATCTGAAATGTCAATAAGGGTTTCGAGATTTTGGTCTGGCACACCATCCTCCGTTCTTTAAATCCACGTATTAATCATATTTCATATCTTCGGCAACTTACCATAAATCATAACAATTTTTTTATTTTGTATAGATACTAAAACCAAAAGGAATTGATAACTCTGATATTGTCGGAAAAATTGGGGAAATTAAAAAGCTGTAAATTCTCAGGGGTAAAGCCAGTAAACAGATTTACCGAATATCGGCAAAAAATATTATCAGGATAGTAATTTACTTAGCATTTCCTGAATGTTATCATCAATCTCAGGATAGTAGAAATACACCTTTTTCATATAATCCAGCGCACCGGAATAATTCTCGAATTGACGACTTAAGTCTTGAAAAACCGTTGCATCCGGACCATAGTCCTGATAGGCATAATCATAAACTCGATGGTAGGATCGACTTCCCTCAAAATGATAAAATTCCAGATACCCCATTTTTTGCACATATTCCCTGAATACACCGGACATGAATAAAGCATAGTCCCCTACATGTCTGCGGATTAAGATTTCTTCATTTTCGGCAAACGGTTGTTCTTTGAGTTTAGCTTCTTCCAATTGGAGCAGGGTTTCTATAACCGATTCCAGTTTAAATTTGGGGATTTGTTTTATGCGAAACAGATGTTCGGTTCGTGCAAAATAGGTCAATATAGAAGCAATATAGATTAGGGTTTGTTGATTTTTTAAATTTAAGTCTGTAAAAACCTGTTTAAGATTACGCTGAAAAAAATTATATAACGATTTGTCTTGTCTTAGGTCTCTCGGTGCTTTTTGAAACATAATAAATTTGTTAATATCATTTTATTGCAAATTTAATATAAATACGTTTGTTATGTTCTCTACTACATATACCGTTTAGAGTTTCAAACGATAAAGTCAGTTACGTTTTTTTCCAAGGGAGAGGGCTCTCGCCGGATCGGTTACAGCATCAATCTTCACCGCATAACTGGTCTTATTTTTAATATCCTCATCGGTAACAATATGTACATCGAGCAAACCATTATTATCATAACCGGTTCTTAAATAATTAATTTCTCCCAGACTTAAACTCCACCCTTCCATCCAGGTCAATAACTCTTTTTTCTGCATCTCACTACCGTCAAAATGAACCAACAAATCAATATCGCTACCAGGGCCTGCAAGTGCATTTTTTGCACTACCGATCACATAGAGGGCTTTTACTCCAAAACGTTCAGGGTCCAGGTTTTCAGCAATTTGATTCGCCATCCGCATACGCCAGCGCCAATGATCATTTGTTTGTGACTCCATATTCACTTCAGCTTCGGGAACTCCTTCGAGAGCATTACGGGGTGATGTTATATAACCTACGGCATCATCCAAATCGGCATTCATCAATATTCGCAAAATTTGCC
>CAZVKP010000188.1:0-6543 GCA_964627635.1 uncultured Calditrichaceae bacterium
TCTGTAAGAAACAACCATTAGAAAAAGTGTAACCTATGTTGTGCTATTTAACAATTAGTTCTTAGATAATCTGCAATTTGTTGAGAAGCGTGAGGGATGATTACTTCCAAATCCGGTGTCAACTCTAAGGAAACCTTATCTAATTTTGGTATCGAAATCGTAAACAAAATGATTTCCGGTTGTTCTTTCATCAAATAGAGGGCATCTAAAAGATCTTTCAATCCAATATCATGGGCAGTAAGTGTTGGAGGATAATCACTGGAGAATTTGGGAGTCAGTTTTTGAATGGTGCCGGCCGGTTGGCCATCGATAGTCGCATCAACTAAAATGACCCGTTTGTATTCTTTAAAGTAATCCAGCAGATGAAATCCTCCCGTGCCACCATCTACGATATCCACGTTGGGTATTAATTTTTTTTCTTCTAAATTTCGAATTATATGGATTCCTATTCCTTCATCGCCCATTAAAATATTGCCGATTCCCAGAATTAATGTCTTTTTCACCCCTGTTCCTTTTTTATTTATAATAATACAAGTACTTATTTCCTGCAAGAATAATTATTTAAACCAAGCAGCATTCTGCCCCTGGAATTCCTATACAGAAAGCGTCCACAACTATTAAGTTTCAACGGATTTTGAATAAGGATTCCGGCAGAAGTCCAATATTTGTAGAAACTCAAATGCTATCATCCGTTGTTCGGCAACCGGATATACAACTCAGTTTTTTTAAATGGAGTAAACTAAAATCCCTGTAAAGAAGTGCGGTTTAAATTAGCTTTTTAAATTTTCCTTGCCCGCTTTGGAAAAGTTTACCTATCTTAATTATTATTTTTAAACTGGAGGAAGCTAATTAAATGGATTTACCTGAAAATGATTTTAGCCCCCTTGTATTGAATGGTGAAGATCTAACACTGGAAGATCTTGTTGAAGCAGCTCGCAAGCCCGGGTATCCAATTAAACTATCAGAGGAATCAAAAAACAGGATCCGACGAAGCCGGGAATGGGTAGATAAAGTTCAACAAACTGGTGAACCTGTGGTATATGGGGTAAACACAGGTTTCGGCTCTAAAGCGACGGTATCCATCAGCAAAGATCATTTAAGAGATATCCAAAGAAACCTGATTATGAGCCACTCTGCAGGAACAGGAGATCCTTTACCAATTGATGTCGTCCGTGCCGCAATGATCATGAGAATCAACACTTTTGCCAAAGGTTATTCAGGAGTTCGTTTGACGTTAATTAACACCTTACTTAAGATGTTAGAAAAAGGAATCACTCCCTGGATTCCTGGACAGGGGTCTCTGGGTGCCAGTGGAGACTTGGCTCCTCTTTCTCACATGGCTTTGGTCATCAGTCGCGGGGTTAGAGAAGATTTTAAGGAAGACAGCGGTCATGCGTATTTTTACGACGCTAATTCGGATGAATGGAAATTATTTGTCGGAAAAGAGGCTATGGAATTAGCCGGAATCCAGAGGATTATTCTGGAAGCCAAAGAAGGATTGGCACTAAACAATGGAACGCAGATTTCCACAGCCATATTGGCATCGGTATTGTATGATGCACTTCATCTTGTGAAACAGGCAGACATTGCCATGGGAATGAGCCTGGAGGCGCTGCACGGTATATCTTCCGCGTTTCGGGACGAAATTCACCAATTGCGTCCTCACAAAGGGCAAACAAATACTGCTGAAAACATCCGAAATTTAATTCAGGGTAGCCGGCTGCTGGATCGCCACCCTGAAAAAGTGCAGGATGCATACAGCTTACGGTGTCATCCGCAGGTATTAGCGGGGGTTAGGGATACATTAGAATACATCAAAAATATGGTTGCAGTGGAGATAAATGCAACCAATGATAATCCCATTATTTTGCCTGATCTACCGGATGAAAATAAAGCAATCTCTTGTGGAAACTTTCATGCTCAACCGATTGCCTTTGCATCCGATTTTTTGGCAATAGTGCTATGCGAGGTTGGAAATATTGCAGAAAGGCGAATTTTCAGACTCTCAGACAAGCACCTGAACCTCGGTCTCCCATCATTTCTCATTGATCAGGACGGCTTGCAGAACGGTTTAATGTTAGCCCAATATACCGCGGCTGCTCTGGTATCTGAGAACAAATCACTGGCTCATCCAGCAAGCGTCGATTCCATTCCCACCTGTGAAAACCAGGAAGATCATGTGAGCATGGCTCCCATTGCGGGCCGAAAAGCAAGACAAATTCTGGAAAATGTTCAAAAGATTGTAGCAATTGAATTGCTTTATGCTGCACAGGCACTGGATTTTCGGCTCAGAAATTTTGAGGATAGTAAAATACCATCAAATGCAAAAGATATTTTAGGGAAGGGAACATATGCCGCCTATAAAGAAATTCGCAACGTACTACCGTTCATTGAAACAGACCATCCGATTTATAAAGATATCCAGTTAATAGGCGAACTGGTTAAAAACAACCGCGTATTGGATGCGGTAGAATCTGCAATTGGGCTGTTAAATTAAATTTTACTATTTAATTATTTTTCCCAAACTCACAGACTGTGCAAAAACTATTTATTGATTAATAAATTTCAATAAAGCTAAATGAACAATTTACAATCTGACAATTTTTGTTCGAACTCTAAATATGGAACATCAGAAACGTACATGGTTTGTAGGGTTAATAGAATTTTTAAAAATATTGAATTCCTAAAGGAATTCTAAGACAAGTTAAACAGCTAGACAAGCCTCGTAAAGATTCAATATTTCCTATTGTAAATACATGAATATTTATTCTTCCGGTTTTAGTTCCCAAAACCCCTGAAATTGGAAAAAGTAAATTTCCTAAGAAAAATCGAAATTTTTCCGTTAGATAATATTCAGATACCTTTTTCGTTACGATTACTTTTCTTCAAGAAGTAAGTGGCTTTTCCATATTACGAACCTTTGTTTCCCTCCCAAAGCAAACTGTAAAAGGGATTTTCAAAACCATAATCTTCCACCAACTCCCGATAGTCATCAAACCAGAAAGCCTGTGGATTTCTATTATAGACCAAAAACCTGGCCTTCTCTTCCGGATCTGCCGCCCTGTGGTACCGGAAGAAAATATGATCGTCGCTTTTACCCATAATCTCAATTTTACCAGTGGAATGAGACATCACAAAGCGAGCTCGTTTCGCTAATCCGGAGCATTTCATCCGTGCTTTTTCAAAAATTTCCAACCCTTCTTCAATAGGTACTGCAAACATCTTATTACCGGCTGTGGGACGACATTGAAATAAATAATACGGTGGTATACCCGCGTACGACAAACGATTGAACAACTCGGCTAATATTTTCGGATCATCATTTATATCCCGTAATAAAGGAGTTTGATTTACAGTAACAACTCCTGCCTTCTGCACCATATTCATTGCCCGTATAGCTTCTTTCGTTAATTCGCGTGGGTGATTAAAATGGGCAATTAGATAAATCTTCTTTTCATCCTCACTATATTTTTCAAACATGCTTAAGAGCGTAGGATCATTTAGTATTCTAAAAGGATTAAAAGCAGGCATTTTACTACCAATCCGAATAATCTTTACATGATCAATTTCCCTTAATTGTCTGATTATGTCGGTTAATTTTCGAGTAGACAACACCAATGGGTCGCCTCCGGTAAGCAACACATTGTTAATTTCGGGATGTTCTTTAATATATTGAATTCCACCGGAGACATCTCTTGCCACTTCATCATTAATGTGCATAAACAGCCGTTTACGAAAACAAAAACGGCAGTAAGCACCACAAACGTCGTTTATCAATAGCAATGCCGTGTATTGATATTTATGTTCAAGTCCCGGTAATTTTTGAAATTTATGCTCATCCGAGGCATCCAATTTCCCCCAAACTTCAAGTTCTTCCAAATCGGGAATTATTAACCGTCTAATGGGGTCATCCGGATCATTCCAATTGATCAAACTGTTATAATAGGTATTGGTCCGAAAAGCGAATTTTTTGGTAACTTGACCTAATTCAGCTTGTTCTTTAGGCGCAAGCTGAGGGATTTTAGAAATTTTGGTAATGTATGTTGGATTATTCCTTTCCATGTTTTAACCTCCTGTATTTATATTAATTACGTAAGTTTATCCCAAAAAAATGAACATATAATCATATTTTGTCGATTTTCTTAAAAAATTTAATGTAACAAATTTCTCATATTACCGGTATATCAGCCAATCAGGTGAATCATAATACTTATTATGATTACTCGTTAACGCTAACACAAACGAAACTAAATCAGATCAGTCGCATCCAACAGCGTAGTAAAAGAGAGAGGCACATTTAAATCAGAGATACGCAAGCAGTCATTTCAGGATAATAAATAGTCATCGCCTTTTTGTTGCGATGAGGTCTATGCACAAACAATATATGTCTTGTAACAGCATTATACAAGCAATATTATTTTTTATATTTAGGATTGGGTGCCATCAAATTTATCGATCGGGTATTTAACAAAATATACTATTTAAGGAAGTCTATTGCTTAAGAAATTCAATAATTGTTTAGTTTGGTTAATCCTGGAAAACTCTTCCAAATTCTTAAATTTATATTTCTGGTTGAGTTGCTCCGGATAATCCAGCCATTTCAATAAAATTGAGGTAAGTTCTTCGACATTATCATTAGAAACAACTTCACCGGCTTCACAGTAGCGAATTAAAAATGCCAAATCACTTGAATCGGGACAAATGGCAAGTATGGGCTTTTTTAAATATAGATATTCGTATATTCTACCTGGTGTAACGTTTTCACTGCCAGTTAAATTTCCTTCCACAGCTAATGCAAGAGAATTCATCGTCGAAGCGACCGTCAAAGCTTTCTTATGGGGCAAATAATCGATCCATTCCAATATTGTATCAATCCGGAACCTACGAATTTTCCGGAGAAAATCACCCGACCATTTTCCAATAAATACAATTCTTATTCTCTTTCTTAATTCAGGTTTTTGATAAATTAATTTAGAAATAGATTCAATTAATAACCAGGGCGCATTTCCTTGTGAATAAATTGTTCCTAAAATCCCTATTTTAAATAGTGAACCTGTGGAAGTTAACTGGTTATAATTCTTTGAGAAATCAACGGGATCGTAACCGTTCCGTATCACCTCACTGGCACTGTTGCTTAACCAGGGATATTTTTTAAGATAATATGCCTGTAAATTGGGATTTACAAAAGTGATACCGTCGCAGTGAGATATGGTCGATTTTTCCAGCCGTTCTTGAAACCAGTGATGCAGAAAAGTCAATTTCGGCAGATAAGGATTATTTGTCCAAGCATCCCGCAAATCAAGAACAACCGGCTTTTTAAACATTCGTTTTGCCATTACACCAATCAGTCCTGTGGTAAACGGTGGGGCTGTTACATAAATTAAATCTACAGAATGAATTCGATTGATTTTCCAAAGACGAAACAAAGCAAAAGGTAGCCAGAGAAGACGGCTATCCGGCAGAAAAAAAAATCCGGAAAGTTTTCGCATTAAGCTCCCGCTCTCTTTGTCAGAGGATGTGGGCTGTTTTAGATATTTTCTGAATAGTTTTCCGATGACATAAAAAACCCGAAAAGGATCAAGCGATCCGGTATAATACACATCGGCTTGCGAGGGAATTTCTTCGGCTAATTCCTGATCCTCTGCATAAAAATAACTTGGCTTAACCGTTATAACTGAGATGTGAAAAGATTGATGATCCCAATATTTTAAAAACTTCAATATTCGTTGAACTCCCCCGCCTCCCATTGGGGGAAAGTAATAACTAATAAAAACGAGGTGTTTTTTAGGGGCAATATTCACGGATTTTCTGTACGATTTTCTCTAATTCATCATTTTGGCGTACAAAATCAACTTCATCTGCATCGATGGTAATTACATTGAAGGTTTCTCTTGCTTCTTTCATCCACCGTTCATAACCGCGATTCAAATATTCAATATAATCCGGAGAAATTGATTTTTCGAAATCCCTTCCTCTAAGTTTTATTCTTGTGAGTAATGTACTAACGGATGCTTTCATATAAATAATCAAATCCGGTTTTGGAAGAAAATAGACCATATCCTGAAATAGATCCCGATAAGTCTGATGGTCGCGTTCACTCATATAACCCTGCTCGTAAAGCGACCTTGCAAATATTTCTACATCTTCATAAATAGTGCGATCCTGTATGGAAGGGATTTCGGATTCGGCAATTTCTTTCTGCGAGCGAAAACGATGCGCCAAAAAATATATTTGTAAATTGAAACTCCAAAGTTTCATATTCTGGTAAAAATTATCCAGATAGGGATTATCAATCACACTTTCGTAGTAAGCCTTCCAATTCAATATCTCAGATAAGTTTCTGGTTAAGGTTGTTTTTCCGACACCAATGTTTCCGGCAATGGCTACTAAATAATTTTTCTTTTCCACACTCAATCGGTCCTACTCCTTCTAAAACGAAAACGTTCAACAATTTTAAATTCAACCGGCTCACCATTAAAGGTTCCGGGCTTGTATCGATATTTTCTTAATGCCTGGAGCGCCGATTCTGTAAATAATTCCCCA
>CAZVKP010000189.1:0-6538 GCA_964627635.1 uncultured Calditrichaceae bacterium
AAGCCAATAAAAAAACGATAAATATTTTCATTTTATTCACCATGTTTTTGTGAAACTTCTGTTTATATTTTAGAATTTAATTTTATCATTGCTTCTTAATTGCAATATTTAATTGCAATATATCGGTACCCTCTCCCGTTATATATTTTTGTATCTATATGCATGCTCGAAACTGATAAGCTTTGGTATTAACAACCATATGAACCCAGCCCACCAAACTATTGTCGAATGGCTCCTTACTTATTCCCAATGCTGGTAGCGCAGGATTCCTGGGGTAATAGTCCCAATTTAAGAAATCTTTGGAACGTGCTAAACCAACTGTGTCCCACCATCCATGATATTTATTTGTAAAAGGAGACGATACATTCCAAAGAACTTTATCAAATTCTATATTACCAACATGTAAGTGATTTTCACCATAATTTTTAGCCAGTAATTATATGCCTTAAACTAGATCGGTGATATATTTATTTGTCCCGCTTTTGACATTTTTACCGAGACTTCCAGAGTACCATCACAGGATTGGACCTTCTTGCCTCCAAGATGCTGAATTTCATATTTTCCCCTTGGGAGACCCTTAATAATAAAAGAGGCTTCATTGACGAGTTTCGTTGAGTCACCAATTCTCAATTGTAGACTATTAGTAGATGGTATTAAGAGAACCTGGTTGAGTTCACCTTTGAAGACTTCGATTTGCATTCTATTAGTAGTGAAAAAAATCCTTTTTTTTAGGCCATCTTTAAGATCGACAATGATCTTTTCTCCTTCTGAAGAGATTCGACATCCTGCTCCAATTAAACCAAAAACAGAATCTTGTAACACATAAGCTTTAGCAGCTTTAAAAAAACCATACTGACCAATTCCGTTATCCAATGTTCGAGGAGGTCTCCAATCGAAGATGCCCGGTGATGAAATGAACCAACCGTAACCCATCCCATCTTCACGTAGGTTTGCGGTTACACTCATCACACCCGCATAGCCTTTGTTGAACATTTCTGCATTGCCCGTCTCTTCAAAACCATCCAGTAGCGGCCAACCATTCAAAGACTCCGAATACCAACATGCCATGTCTCCTCGTTTGTCATTGCCGTATCTGAACCAAAACGGTTGATTCCCTCCACGAAGTGCCATAATCACTTTTAGGGTTTTTAATTGTTTTTCCGTATTGCCAAAGTATTTGCTAAAAAAATATACCTGTTCATGTGCTGTTTGATCTATTACTAATTCTGAACTGTAAGGATAGGGATCATTCGTGAAAACCTGATTACATCTTTCCATTTCGGATCGCAAAGATTTAAATTCAGTGTCCCACCCTTCTTTTTTTAGATCTTCCAGAATGTTAATTGCATTACCTCCGCACATGAGTCCAACATACTTCCAAGGACCTGTATTAAACCATTTCATACTTGTTTTGTATGCCATTTGTAGGTATTCAGAAACTTTCCTGCGTTTTAATAGCCCGTATTTTTTTCCAATTCTGTACATTGCATGATAAATATTAGCTGGATGCACGTAATTGTATGTACGCCAAACTTCTTCAGATCTCTCTTTAGTCCAATGTCCCCAAGGGCTTGAAGGATAACGGTTTTTCCAATATAATGAAGCCCTTACTTCATACGTTTCAGGGTCTTGTATATATTTAAATAAGCAATCGTCAATGTAAGTCTCCAGTTTATCTATTTCTTCACGCGAAGGATAGTAGACATTTTTCTCCGCAAGGAAAAGCGGTTCTGAGAATCCAAACTCATCACTACCGCCAACTTCCCAGACATTGTCGGAATCATAGAATATGCTCCCTATTTTATGATTAAATGGTAAAAACATATGATTCCGATTATAAGGATCACTTGGATCTTCCAAAAACTGCCTTTCTGCGATGAAACGGCCACGACTCTTGATCAGACTTTCCACATCGCCTGTGCAATAAAATACAAGTGTCGTCCATTTCTCGTCACCATAATTAAGTCGTATTTTTTTTTGCCCGGGTCCGGAAAAGGAGAGAGTTAAAAGCTCTTTGTCTGAAGGAGATTCCCGGTTAATAACGGTGATCCCATTGGACAATGTCTTAATCTCATTAATCGGTTCACGTGTCTTCACTTCGACATAAACAGAGGAATTCTCTTGAATCACCATGGACGGCACGACCCGAATGCCAAGATTTCCATTACGAAACAACTCTTCGCGTATTTCCGGATAATCATTGATGAATTTGAAACGAAGTTGAAAAGTCCGTACTTCTCCCTCTTCAAGCATCAGCGAAGTGTGGCCATTCACCCATGGAGTTCTCCACCTGCGGATGTCTTTGGTTGCCTTAGAATGAATTGCAAGGATTTCAGATTTACCTTCCCGATCTTCATATGAACACTCAAAAGCAGTATTACCGATTGGATGAACTAATAAAAGAGTACCATCCCCCTTTGGACGCTGAACAAGCGTGTAGGAGCTATGTCCCCCCATAAAATGGTGAGCAAACACTTTCTGCTCATGAATAAGTCGTTGCTTTATACTTGTGAGATTCTGTGCCTGAGCTTCATCTGTACTGATATCTTCATAAAGAGCTGCGTAATCATCATTAACGAGTAAGGGTATTCCCAGCTCTCCGATCTCTAGTGCATGATCCAGGATGTTTTTAATTTGGATCGTCAATAAAAGTGCACCATCGTCGGAAAATTCAAAACGCATCGAAAGATTAAAACTTCGGATCCCATTTTCTGAATTTGATTGCCCAATATAATCTATCATTACAGCGTCGGATTCAATAGACATCTTTCTGATGTCACCAGAATAACCCGTTAATTCTTCTACCCATTCTCCCGACCGCTTGAATGTTTCACCAAGATTAATACCTGCCGGACCAAAATAAGTTTGATCCCATACTGTCGCTATTATATTACCAGTAAGACGAAAGTCTTTATTCGAAATCCCGCGTACGGAAGAGGGATCTCCAAGAAAGTTAGTGCCCAGTTTATCATTCTTTTTCCTGATACCTAATAGAGAACCTGTTAAGCTATCAAATGTTGCGACTAATTCGCCAGACGACAGTTCCACCAAATTTACTTGTGAAGAGTTTTTGCTCCTATATTCTTGGGTCTCCATATTTTGCGCAACCAAAATGTTCGTGGTTATCATTGCAATAGTTATCAAGGTCAAAAATATTCCTCGAGTCAGATCTAAATAAGTTTGCATGCCTGTTCTCCTTTGATTCTAAAATATCACAGTTTTTATAAATAATTAATAAAATCTAGTTCGCTGCCCAGTTAGCAGATTTCGAAACAAATACATTAATAGAGCACACAATTTTTTCCACCTTGCCTTCCCAATTAATTAGATTTTTTACTAACCTTTATCTTTACAAGGAAAAGCAAATATATTTTCTAATGATTTAAAAAGTTAATATATTTGAATTCAAAATATTATTTACACATAAATAGATCACGCATAACTTGACAAGTGGCTAAACGTATTGGTTAATAATACTTTCAAATAATTCTTGTTTTCCGCTGATTTGTTCAGGCTCTCCATACTTTGCAGCAAGTTCAGCCAATTGAGTGAGGTCCAGTTCTCCCCTCTCAAATGCCGCACCGTCTCCGCTGTCATAGCTGGCATAGCGTTGTTTTTTTAATTTCAGGTAGTCTGAATTCTCCAGTATATCATTGGCTATCATCAGCCCCCGGGCCAGTGTATCCATGGAACTGATGTGGGCAATAAACAGGTCTTCAGGATCGGTGGAGCTGCGACGTAATTTGGCATCAAAGTTCATTCCTCCGGTACCAAGTCCGCCATTTTGTAACAGAACCAGCATAACCTCGGTGGCTTCATACAAATTATGCAGAAACTCGTCGGTGTCCCAGCCATTGAAACGATCTCCCTGATTCACATCCAGGCTCCCCAGCAATTCAGCGTTGGTCGCTGTCTCAATCTCATGGGCAAATGGATGTCCCGCCAGCGTGGCGTGATTCCCTTCCAAATTGATCTTAAAATCATCGGTTAAATCAAATTTATGAAGAAAGTTTATTACCGCAGGGACATCGTAATCATACTGGTGCTTAGTGGGTTCCATCGGTTTGGGTTCGATCAGGAAGGTACCTTTGAATCCGATTCTACGACCGTAATCTCGAGCCTTCTGCATGAACATACCCACATGGTTAATTTCCCGTTGCATGTCAGTGTTCAGAAGTGAGAAATAACCTTCCCGTCCACCCCAGAATACATAGTTTTCCCCGCCAAGCGCCATTGTGGCATCCAGTGCCGATTTCACCTGAGCAGCAGCGTGGGTCAACACATGGAAATCGGGATTGGTAGCAGCTCCGTTCATATAGCGGGGATGGGAAAACAGATTCGCGGTTCCCCACAACAGCCGGACGCCGGATTGTTCCTGTTTCTGCTGAGCCAGTTCGACCATGTTTTGTAGATTTTTCTCGGATTCCCGGACACTGCTTCCTTCCGGCGCCAAATCCCGGTCGTGAAAACAGTAAAAAGGGACACCCAGTTTGGTGATGAATTCGAATGCGGCATCCAGCTTGTCTTTTGCTCTTTGCATGGGATCAGAACTGGTCAGCCAGGGAAGTTGCCTGGTCCCAGAACCAAAAGGATCGTCATTGGTATTGGTGAAGGAATGCCAGTAAGCCACTGCAAACCGAAAATGATCCTTCATCGGTTTTCCGGCAACCACCCGATCCGCATCATAGTATTTGAAAGCTAAGGGATTTTGAGATTCCGGTCCTTCAAATGGGATTTGACCAATCCCTTTAAAGTATTCCTTATTTCCGATAGTGAGATTTACACTCATTAAATTTTCTCCTTCATAATTAATACGATTAACATGATTTTCTATTTATATTCATTGTCGATTTGTATCATTTCAATAAATCTAAAGTCTTGCCTCCCTCAGTTTTCCAGTTAGTTAACTTATCAATTTCAATGGTTCGGAGACCAGGACCAGAATAGTACACATACCCAATACCATCTCTAATAATCATTTTCGGCCAACCCACCCAACCGCTGTCAAAATATTCTTCACTTATTCCAAAAGCAGGCAGCGCCGGATTTCGCGGATAATACTCCCAATGAACTAAATCCTTGGAACGCGCTAAGCCAACCGTGTCCCACCAACCGTGATGTTCCACAGGAGGATCCCAATGGACTGTACCTTCATACCATAAATACCAAGTATCACCAATTTTATTAAGCCCTCGGGGACGGACATGTGTACAATCCCAGCCAGTCAGCGTTTCTGGATAAAAAACCGGATTTTTTGGATGTTCAACCCATTTTATCATATCTTTACTGTACAATAAGTATCCCCTATCACCCGACGGACCACTGGGGGGTTCCGGTGTATAACCTGAATACATCATCATATATTTATAATCCGGATGTTCTATCTCAACAACATCAAACTCATGGGCATGAGAGAAATGTTTAAAAACCGGATTATTTTCATACATTTTAAATGATTCTAATGGCTTTTCTGCGGTAGCAAGAAAGAAGCCCACCCATTCTGGAAATTGCTGGACCGAAAACAACAAGGCAATCTTACCATTCGGTAAAACCAAGGCTGCATTCGGATAAACATTATCACCAGGCAAATTTTCTGCTGTAATCAAAGGTTTCGGATGAACTTTCCAGTTTATCAGGTCATCACTGTATGCAACACCAATACTTCTCAAGGCCTTCCCCTCGCCCTCAAATTTCCCGCCACTTCTGTGGGCAAGAAAATACATGTAGTATTTCCCCTCATATTGAATTATAGCTCCGGGAATAGACCCCCATTCATACCAACTCCCTTCAGGACCGTTTTCCCACAATTTATCTCCTCTTTGGTTTAACCAGGGTAATGTTGTTACATTAAACGACCGCAATATAGCTCCCTGGGGCACTTCAGATCCTACAAAGGCTGTCCAGGGCTCAAATATTTTTTCCCATTCACCCATTGGTCCTCGGATTTCTCCTTCAACACCATTTACCCAAAACCTAAAATAATTTCCTTTCTTTAGAATCCTGATTTTCCAGGGAAGGCTGTTTACATCTTTGTACTCTTTCCAGACGTCTCTATTACCCGAAATGAATCTGCCAATTTTATAATTACCATATTCAATCTTTATAAAAGCATACCTTGACATATCTTCTGTTGCAGAAAAGAATATCATAACTGATTCTTCCGGCCGGATTGCCGCAATTTCAAGATTTAGTTCATAATTGCCTTCAATTTTTTTCTTTATGATTCTTCTTTTATCAGAACTATTAAAATCTATCGATTCAGTCTGCGCTTCAACATCAATCAGTAATACTGAAAAAAAGAAAATAACTAGTGATAACAGATAAAAGTTCTTCAATTGAATTTTCATTATTAATTGTCTCCTTAATTTATAAAAATATGATTTAATATTGATGGATATATTATGTTTTGACGGTTAGAAAAGGATAATAACGAGAAGAAATCCATTAAGATACTCGCTTTCCATTAACATTTTTAATAATATTGAAAAAACTTAATTTTTTTCCACTTACAAATCCAATACTTCTGTAAATATTTTCC
>CAZVKP010000190.1:0-6518 GCA_964627635.1 uncultured Calditrichaceae bacterium
CAACGCAGGAGGTGTTAAATTTAAATCAGATTATTTGTTGTTGTGCCGTACCGAATTGCAGACCGGCAGGTCTTCTTTTCTAATTGCCAGAAGTCGTGATGGGATCCATTTTGAGATGGATTCTAAACCATGTTTATCTCCCGAAGACCACGGAGAATTTTTTAAATATGTGGAATGGGGTATCGAGGATCCCAGAATAACTCGCATTGGGAATAAATTTTATATTGCATATACCGGTTATTCCCGGTACGAGCCTTTGGTATTATTAGCAGAGACCACTTACTTTGAGAACTTTAAAATTATCGGACTAATCAGCGAGCCTTCCAATAAAGATGCCGTTCTTTTTCCCGAAAAAATTGATGGATATTACTGGAAATTGGATCGTCCTTCCGGTGAAAAAAGACGCGATATTTGGATTAGCTGCAGTCCGGATTTGATTCATTGGGGCGGATATCAGGTAGTTATGGCACCGGAGAAGGGAACCTGGGAACATTCAAAAATTGGTGCTTCTACTCCGCCTGTGTTGACACAGCACGGATGGTTATTACTTTATCACGGGGTGCGGAGTTTTAGTGGCTCGTTAATGTACCGACAGGGAGTGGTTTTATTGGATAAGCAAAAGCCCTGGGTTGTTCTGGGAAAATCGAGAAGTCCGGTTTTAAGTCCTGAATTGGACTATGAAAGAATTGGCGATGTGGGAAATGTGGTGTTTTCTACCGGTTGGATTGTGGAAGATGACGGGAATGTAAAGATTTATTATTCCGGGGCAGATACCAATATTTGTCTTGCAACCACCACGGTTAAAGAATTGTTAAAAATCTGTCAATCAAATCATTAGAAAAACCGGAACACAGAACCAACGGAAATCGGAGTAGGAACAAAATCTAATATGAAAATTGCAATGCTTTCTCCTATTGCCTGGCGAACGCCACCCCGGCATTACGGACCCTGGGAATTGATTACTTCCCAATTGACCGAGGGATTATTGGAACGAGGAATTGACGTCACTTTATTTGCCACAGGCGATTCAATAACCCGGGGAAAGTTACATGCGATCTGTCCCACCGGATATGAAGAAGATCGAACAATGGATCCAAAGGTGTGGGAATGTTTGCACATTTCAGAAGTATTCGAACATGCATCAGAATTTGATCTTATACACAATCAGTATGATTTCTTGCCCCTGACTTACTCGAAACTGGTAAACACGCCAGTGCTGATCACGATTCATGGTTTTTCTTCGAATAAGATTTACCCGGTTTACGAAAAATACAATGATCATGTTTTTTATGTTTCAATTAGTTATGCAAACCGGTTAAAAACTCTTGATTATATTGCGAATATATATCATGGGATAGATTTGACACATTTCACATTTAGTTCACAGCCCGGAAATTATTTACTGTTTTTCGGACGGATTCATCCGGATAAAGGAACCCGGCAGGCAATCCAAATTGCCCGGGAAGTTGGGATGAAATTAATAATAGCTGGAATTATCCAGGATAAAGAATATTTTGACGAGCAGGTGAAACCGTTTATCGAAGAAAATAAAGTTGAGTTTGTGGAAAATGTAGAGCCTGTATTACGGAATAAGCTGATGGCAGAGGCTTATGCCCTTCTTCATCCCATTAATTTTGAAGAACCCTTTGGACTTTCGGTAGTGGAAGCTATG
This sequence comes from uncultured Calditrichaceae bacterium, assembly GCA_964627635.1. GTDB lineage: Bacteria > Calditrichota > Calditrichia > RBG-13-44-9 > RBG-13-44-9 > CAZVKP01. The sequence continues at coordinate 1,673 of CAZVKP010000190.1, forward strand.
GCATGCGGAACACCGGTCATTGCCTTCAAGAGGGGAAGTATGCCGGAAATTATTCGTCACAAGAAGACCGGATTTTTGGTAAAAGATGTACTAGGAGCAGTGGAAGCAGTAAAACAGGTGGATTCTATTGATAGAGGCGCATGCAGAAATGAAGTGGAGACCAGATTCAATGTCGATCGCATGGTGGAAGAGTATTTGGAACTCTATAAAAAAATTCTTAACAATCCTGAAAAAGCTCTACAAAGGGGAAAAATAGATGACTAAACGACCATCTGTAAAACGTACGCGATATAAATTTAAGAGGGAAATTGATCGAGTTTTGAGCCGATTGTTGGTTTTTGATAACGAGCAACGGTATTCTCGAATTATCCAAAGGATATTAGAGTTGAGTGACAAGCAGGCAAATGAGGTATTGAAAGAGGTAGTGAAGGATTTCTCAGAGAGACATCGTAACATAAAGAAAGTTTTTGAGCGTCATTTTGAAAGAGTTCAAAAACACGTTCCTGATAAAACTTCGGTAACCGAAACCAAATGTCTATTAATAGGAGCTTATTTCACACAGGAATACTCCATTCAGGCGGCTGCTTTCTTCAATCCTTCCATTGTACCACATCCCGATCAGAGCAATTTGCCTGAGGGTAGTCAGCGATTTATTTTGAGTTTCCGGTCCACCGGAGAGGGGCATATTTCGTCAGTCGAATTCCGTGAGGGAACAATTGACAAAGATTTGAACATCCGGTTTGAACCGATCAGCCGGTTTGTGGAAGAGCCGGAGTTTATTTTTACTAAATTATATCATAAACCTACTTTTCAATCGAAATTAGGCGAAATGCAGAGTTTGAATACAATCACCAATGATATTTTTGAACATTTGCCTGAGGAGTTCACTTATCAGCAACTCAAGGATGCCATTCGTTTGAAATTAAATATTGAGGAATTAACTCATTTTCTTTTCCATTCAACGATTGGGAATATTCTCTGGCTAGCAAAGGCAAATTACGAGGTACGTTTCAGTTCCGATCTCGCCCTTTCCGAGCGGGTAATTTACCCGGTTTCGGATGTGGAAAAGAGGGGTATTGAAGATGCGCGTTTTGTCAGATTTGTGGATGATGACGGTTCGGAAAACTATTATGCTACTTACACTGCGTTTAACGGTGCAGAAATCCAATCCCAAATATTGGAAACCAAAGATTTTCTTACTTTTAAAATGAGCACGCTTAACGGTAAAGCAGTCCGGAATAAAGGAATGGCATTGTTTCCTCGCAAAATTAATGGTAATTATGTGATGGTTTCCCGCCAGGATGGAGAAAATCTTTACATCATGTATTCGGATAATATACATTTCTGGCACGAGGCGCAATTATTGCGGCAACCGGAGGCTCCCTGGGAATATGTTCAGATCGGGAATTGTGGTTCTCCCATTGAAACTGAGGAGGGATGGATATTATTGACGCACGGTGTAGGTCCGATGCGACAGTACTGTATCGGAGCGCTTTTGTTGGATCTGGACGATCCCTCCCAGGTTATTGGATGGATGCCCGATCCTCTTCTCAGTCCCCGGGAAGATGAAAGAGAAGGCTATGTACCCAATGTGGTTTATACCTGTGGGGTGCTTCACCATCATGATACCCTGGTTATACCCTATGCCATGTCGGATATCCATTCAAGAATTGCGTATGTTACCATCCCGGAATTGATAAACTGTTTGAAAAATTGTTGAACCGAACCATTGGAATCATTAACAGGTTCCTTTGAATCATAAAAACAGTTAAAGGCGTAAAATACCATTTGGAGAAAAACAACATTATCCCAAAGATAAATATGAACTCGTTTGATTCTTAATTAATTAAAAATTGCCGGAATTTAGCATGATTGTCGAAAAAGATCAAAAAAATATCCGTATAGCAGTGGTTGGGAATTATCTTCCCCGGCTGTGTGGTATTGCTACGTTTACTACCGATTTGTGTAATGCTCTGGCACTGGAATTAAATGAAGAGGCGGTTTTAGCTGTTGCTATTAATGATATGCCCGAGGGATATGATTATCCCCCACGAGTCAAATTTAACATCAGGGTTAATGAACAACAGGACTATTTCCTGGCGGCAGATTTTCTCAACAGTCAACAAACTGACGCAGTGATTATTCAGCATGAATTTGGTATATTTGGCGGATCGGAAGGCTCTTATATACTCCATTTAATTAAAGCGCTTCAAAAACCGGTGATCACCAATTTGCATACTGTTTTAGAAAATCCAAACTATAACCAAAAAGTCATCATTCAGGAAATTGCCCGTTATTCTGCACGAATTCTCGTGATGAGCCAAAAAGCGAAGGAATTACTTCAAAATATTTATCAAATTTCGCCGTCTAAAATTAATTTTATTCCCCATGGTGTTCCAGACCTGCCTTTCAGAAAACCGGGAGTTTATAATAAGCAGTTTAACGCAAAGGGAAAAGATATACTGCTTACTTTCGGCTTACTCAGTCCGGACAAAGGTATTGAGACACTCATTCAGGCAATGCCACGCATTGTAGATAAACATCCCAACCTATTATATATTGTATTGGGACAGACCCATCCCCACATATTAGAAGCATGGGGTGATGCCTACCGCCACCGTTTACAACAACTGGTTATCCGGATGGGTTTACGGCAACATGTTCGCTTTCATGGTTATTTTGTAGATGATTCCACACTTTTAAAATATCTTCAAACCGCAAAAATTTATGTGGTTCCCTATTTAAAAAAGGAGCAGATCACATCAGGGACGCTTTCCATGGCAATAGGAGTAGGGGCGGCTGTCGTTTCAACACCCTTTTGGTATGCAGAAGAGCTGCTTGCTGATGGACGGGGAAAATTAGTGCCATTCAAAGAGCCCGATGCCATGGCTTCTACCATAAATGAATTATTAGATGATGAAGTGGAATTAGAGCGCATAAGAAAAAATGCCTATTCCTTTGGTCGAAGTATGACATGGAAAGAGGTGTCCCGACAACATATTGCGTTGATTCTTGAGATTATTCAGAAGCGCAAGAAAATACCGGTAAAAGCAATTGTTAGCGCAAGACAAAGTTATACCAGACTAAAAGAACTTCCGGAAATTAATCTCTTTCATTTACAAACACTAACGGATGACACTGGAATACTCCAACATGCCATTTATAATATTCCGGATCGCAATCACGGCTATTGCAGTGACGATAATGCCAGGGCGCTTATTTTTACAAGCCATTATTACCACCTTCGGCAGGACAAAAAAATTCTACCGCTTTTAAACATTTATCTTTCATTTCTTCACTATGCATTCAATTCTAAAAACCAGAGATTCCGGAACTTTATGAGCTATGATAGACGGTGGTTAGAGGATGCCGGTAGCGAAGACTCGCACGGGCGTTCTCTATGGGCGCTGGGAAATATTGTGCAATGGATTCAGGATGATGGGATTCGTGAGATAGCTTTGGCGCTTTTTCTAAATGGGCTTCCAACTGTGGAGATTTTTTCTTCCCCCCGCGCCTGGGCTTTTTCTATTATCGGATTGTGCTATTACCTGGAAAAATACCCCGAGAATAACACTGCTATTACTTTATTGAAAAAATTAAGTCAACTTCTCTTCAAGCTATTCGAGTCAAAAATTAGCTCGGATTGGTTATGGTGTGAAGATAAAATAACTTATGCAAATGCTAAATTACCCCAGGCTTTAATCCTTGCCGGATCCCTACTTCAGAATTATTCAATGCAAAAGTTGGGCTTTAAGGTCTTAGGTTGGCTCCTTGAGATTCAAACCAGTAAAGAGGGTCATCTCTCGGTCATCGGTAATTCCGAATGGCATTCTCGCACAGGGAAAAAATCTATATTCGATCAGCAGCCTGTGGAAGTGATGAATCTGATTGATGCTTGTAAACATGCCTATTTTCTGACTTATGATAAAAAGTGGCGGGAAGAAGCGGAAAGATGTTTTAGTTGGTTTCTGGGGAATAACGATTCAAAAATTCTTGTTTATAATTTTGAGACCGGCGGTTGCCACGATGGTCTCGGTCCAGAGGGAGTGAATGCCAACCAGGGTGCTGAGTCCACCTTAAGCTGGCTTATTTCCCTGGTGATGATGTATGAAATTGTGGGGATGGATACCTTGGTTGAGAAAAGGAGGTCTCAAATTAATTGAACGGCAACGATGAGCAAAAACAGAGAAGAATTGCTAAAATTTTTAACGAATCAGTGTATGGAATGTATAAGTTCTGACGTTCCTTTTCAGCACAAGAAATTTAACGCCGAAAGGTTTCTTGCTTCTTAGATTCACATAACATTGGAGGAAGCTTTAAATTTTACCCTCACAAAGAAAACGGGGATTATTCCATGACAAAAAAAATTATCGTATCAGTTTTACTTGCTCTATTTATTGTTAACCTTGGGTTATCTGGTGATCAGTTTACTCTAATTAATACATCCCATTTGGATTACCTTTACCAGGAAGCTATGATTGACGGTAAACCTGTTGGCTATGTTTACATTTATTGTGAAGCCCCTGATTATCAAAGGGTTGCTGCAAAAGGCGAGGGAATTGCCTGCGTGGATGATGCTGCGCGTGCTGCGATTTTTTATCTCAGACATTTTCAGTCAACTGGTGAAGAAAACAGTTTGGCAAAAGCCCGAAAATTACTCGATTTTCTACTCGTCATGCAGGCTGAAAATGGATTTTTCTATAATTTTATATTGGAAGATTATTCGATTAATAAAGATTATCAACGGAGTGTTCCGATACCAGACTGGTGGACGTGGCGAGCAATTTGGGCTATGGCAGAGGCTTCTCAATTCTATTCAGACGAAGATACTTTATATTATAATTTA
>CAZVKP010000191.1:0-6512 GCA_964627635.1 uncultured Calditrichaceae bacterium
TCCGATCTCGGTTACGAGGCCAAAGTCCCCGCCGCCACCTCGCAGTCCCCAGAAAAGATCGGTGTTCTCGTTGCTACTCGCCCGCACCAGTTGACCATCTGCGGTCACGACATCCATTCCGACAACGTTGTCGGACGTCCAACCCCAACGCCTTGTCAGGTAGCCGAATCCACCGCCAAGAGTGAGTCCGGCGATGCCGGTGAGCGAGACAAAACCGAGGACGGTGGCGAGCCCATGTACCTGGGTTTCACGATCCACGTCACCGAGCAGGCAACCAGCCTGGGCGTGGGCGACCTTTCTCTGTGGGTCCACCCATACGCCGCGCATGAGCGACATGTCCAGCATCAGCGCTCCGTCGGTGGTTGCCAGGCCAGCGATGTTGTGTCCTCCACCTTTGATACAGAGCAGAAGTTCATTTTCACGTGCAAATTGCACGCACGCAATCACATCGGCGACGCCGAGGCAGCGCACGATGACGGCAGGCTTTCTATCGATCATGCTATTCCAGACGGTTCGGGACTCTTCATAGCCAATCTCGCCAGGCGCGAATATCGACCCCTGCAGACGCATCTTCAAACCGTCCAGCGTATCCTGATTCAGGTCGATCTCGCGACCTTCTATTGTTCTTGCTTTCATTGTATTATCCTTTCAGTACCGGGTTGGTTCCTTAGGAAAAACCCAGTGTTAATGTGTAAAACCCATCATTGGACAGGCAAGGGCATGCTGCTGTTCCAGGTGTCGGTATGTATCAGCCATTCGCCATTTGTTTGCTGTTTCCATATTGCCAAATATTTTCCGGAGTCAGTCATTTCTAGCTGTCCCTTTGGTTTTATTTTTATGGTGTAATTGCCGATTTCGTGGACGGTACTACCGTTAACTTCAATCTTAACAGTCATCAAAGACAAGTCGCTTGCTCCCATCCGAAACTCTTTGTTTATATTTTTTTGAATGTTCTGCCTTCCCTGAACCATCTCCTGGTTCGGCGGCAATACGGTGCCGTTCTCGGTGTACACCGCGGCGACACCGGCGGCATCCTTCCGGTTATATGACGAAACAAACCTGGCGTTTTGAGCTTCGATCGCCTTCCTGACATCACTGTTTTTCATCCCTCCAATTTTATTTTTCATTTCCACTTGAATGACTTCAAACGGTTTATCACCGGTGTTTTCGGGTTGATGTTTTGCGGCAGGTGTCCAGAATGTCTGCCCGGCTTTACCACTGGCGTCCATCGTCTTTCCGTCCGGCATCGTGAATTTTGCCTGCGCATCGCTTAAATACACCACCACACCTTCTGGATGTTCGTGCATTACGGACTTTTCGCCGGGCCCGTAGCTAATGCGCAACACCCGCACCTGGTCATTTTCGAATTCAACCTTGTAGTGTTTCGGATCGACCTTGCTGGCATCTTGTGCAAATAGCGATTGTATAATGATAAGCACGGAGAGTAACAAACTAATTATGATAGAGTTCAACATTGCTAAGACTCCTTTTTGGTTTATGAACATTTAACCTAAAATGTGAGTTGAAGTGAATTAATATTTTTATTTAATAGAATTTTCTGGAGCTATTATTTGGGAGACGGCTTCTAATTGCAAGCCGCCTCAGTTTATTTAGTGTTCTCTCTTATTTACCAAATGCAGGAATTCCTGTATAGATTTCGTCAGAGTGACTGTTAAGATACCGCCCGAATTTTTTCATGTGGGTATCGCGAACTTTCTTGTCCGGCCAGGCGGCTTCCATTAACTTGTTCTGCTTTTTTTGGGCCGCCTCAATATCGCTCCATGAAGCATATTCAGTTATAATCACCAGATCCCGGCTGTCGCTGCCGCTGAGATGACGCATCACCCATTCATTGAGGATTTTGTCATTTTTCCGGGTAATTTTTTCGGACCATTCTTTCATCATTTCGTCAAACTCTGCCTGGGTACCGTCTTCCGGAATGTTCATCTTCCAGGTGGTGACGGTGTAATAACGTCCTTCCCCCTCTTCCTGGGCAAATACACCGGAACTCAAAAACAAACATACGGCTATAATTCCGGCAATTAAGAATTGCATTGAACTTCTCATGATACTTCCTCCTGTGATTTGGTTAGTGGGTTAGTTGGGTGAAACTATTTTCATTCCTAACTCTCCTTCCCGCCTCGCAACCAATAAAACAAATAGGAACCGGATAAGGGGAGAGGTGGGTAATTCGGGGAAACAGAATTTTTTTAAATGCGCCATCTACGCTCCCCCACTCCCCGTTTCTTCGCTTCTGAACTTACTTTCCCTGCACAACTCTCGCGGCTTGATCGGTATCGGTGTATTGCTGAAACCTCACCGCTTTGCCATTCCGCAGCCACCAGACATGTGCGAACTGTGCGTCCAACTTACCACCGGTTTTATTGTATTTGGCATTGTAGCGGCCTAACACGACCACCACATCACTTCCCGTTTCAAAGAAATGTTCGGGTGATAGCGACCAGTATTCCCACTCATCGCCAAGCCGCTGGAAAACACCCTCGACCACAGCGTCAGGGCCGGTGTAAGGATTACCGTCCGCATAGGGAAAATTCTCCGCTTCATTCCACTCGATCTTCGCATCCATAGCGGCGAGAACGGCAGGGACATTACCGTTTGCAAATGCATCATACACACCGCGAACGACTTCCACGTTTTGATTTATCATAGTGACTTCTTGATTATTTTGGTGTAGGAGTTAAAGTGATATGTCACAATTTGTGTGACTGGGATTTACAGAATGATATACATTACGCACTTTTTATCATGTTCCTTTGTTATGAATTCAAAAAAACCTATTATCAAATTCCATTGATCCATTTATTAAAGCTCTCGTTTTCAGTACCGGCCGGATAAACCCAATCCGGCTTCAATCGCATTCCGCTCTTTTCCCGCCAGACAAAGTCTATTGCCGATTGAATATCTTCTGCATTTGAAACGTGCAATAGGTGCAGTTTGCTGGTTTTCAATGATTCATTTTTTATTTCGCAGGATATTCTTTGAGTGAGCAGGGCATCACGAATAATTTCTGCCTGGCGTAAATCATAGGTCGCCCAGATAATACTTTCAGAGCCATTCAAATAATCGCGTTCCTCATATTGAATACTCAGCTCCACAACAGTGCCAAACGGAATATTTGGTGGAACTTCTCCGCTGAGATGACCCCATTCCAAAATAGTTTTATCAGCAAGGTAAATTTTTCCTAAATCCCGATAGACTCCTGTGAGCTGATATAACCGTTTTAACATCATGTCTCCTGCCTTATGGTTAGATTCTGCTAAAATGTAGTCAAATTGGGAGGCACATTTCTTGGCGATTCTGCGCATAAGTTTGTCGTTTTTGCGCATTTACAGGAAATTTGTTTAAAATTTGGGGTTCGGGAGGAGATTCATTGTTTCAGTGTTAAATTGTTAAATTGATAGCCGGGCGCACCAACAATTCAACAATTTAACAATTGAGCAATTTAACCGGACTACTTTATCGCCATTTTTATTTACGGGTAGGTTGGCAGAGCAGATCAATTTACAAATAACGCAGGGAAAGCACCGTAATATCATCACTCTGCGGTACATTCGGAGCGTGGTCTTTCACTGCTTTGATAACCTTTTTATTCAATTCTATAAGAGCGTCACCGGCATTCAAATTGAGCGATTTTTCCAGTCTGGCCTCGGAGAATTCGTTCTCCCCGGCGTCCATGGCTTCTGTGACGCCGTCAGTGTAAAGAAAAATGCAATCGTTTTTATTTAACTGTAAAGTCTGTTTGGAGTATTGAAAATTTTTCATAAAACCCATCGGAATGCCATCCACCACTTCCAGCATAACAACCTTTCCATCTTCTCCAATCAGAAACGGCTGATTATGCCCGGCGTTACAGAATTCCAGCGCACCGGTTTTGAAGTTCAATATTCCATAAAAAACCGTTACAAAAACATTTAGGACGCTTTCCTTAACCAGAACATTATTAACCAGATTTAGACACTCATTTGGCGGCAGTCCCTGCAAAGCAGTGGCTTTTATGGTGGTTTTGCTGACTGCCATAAATATCGCCGCCGGCACCCCTTTCCCGGAGACGTCACCAATCAGAAATCCCAGCCGGTCGTCATCAATTATAAAATAATCGTAGAAATCGCCGCCCACCTCTTTGGCGGTTTCAATCTTTCCGTTTATCTCAAATCCATTTTTGTGTGAAACTGCCGGAAATTCCTTGGGCAGAATAGAAAGCTGAATATGACGGGCAATTTCCAGTTCCTGCTGGATGGCAATATATTCGTTATGGTTTTTCAGGGCACTTTTGAGCATCGATAATTCCTTCAAAGTCTTTGTGATGGTGGTTTCCAGATCATTCAAATTGATCGGTTTGGTGACAAAGTCAAATGCTCCCCGGTTCATGGCAGTACGGATGTTTTCCATATCGCCGTAAGCAGATACGATAATGGCTTTCAGTAGCGGTTTATTCAGCTCGCGCATTTTTTCCAGCAGCGTCAAACCATCCATTTGCGGCATGTTGATATCAGTCAGTACCAGATCAATCATTCCGTCGTTCGCAATTTTTTCCAGTGCTTCCGCACCGTTCTCTGCAAAACTGAATGCATATTCCTTTGCCTTGATTTTATTACGAAATTTCTGCAAGATGAGCTGCTGAAGATCCGGCTCATCGTCTACCACAAGAATTCGCGTTGCTTGCAATTCTGTATTCATTTTAATTTCTCTCATTTCGATTTTGATTAGCTAATTGCCTACTACTTGTTCGATCCCCGCAAACATAATCTTCATACCTATGCCCCGCTTTTGGGCAAACTGATAATGAACTCGGTAAATTCACCTTCTTCCGTTTCGAATGTGATGGAGCCGTTGTGTTCTTTCACAATGATGTCATAACTCAGTGATAATCCCAGGCCGGTGCCCTGTCCTGACGGTTTAGTGGTGAAAAAGGGAGTGAAAAGTTTGTCCTGAACCGATTTGGGGATGCCGCTGCCGTTATCCCGTATCCTGATTCTGACATGATCTTTATGGTTTTCCGTGCATATCCGGATAGTCGGCTCGAATCCTGCAGGTTGATCTTTCTTCCTGCTATTTACCGCATAAAGACCATTGCTGATAATATTTAGGAAGACCCGGCTGGTATTTTGGGGAATCACCGGTAATTTCCCGATTGAAGTATCAAATTGCTTTTCAATTTTCACATTGAAGGAAGAGTCCTGCGCCCGCATGCCGTGGTAAGCCAGATTGATGTCCTCTTCCAGCATGGCATTGATATTGGTCTCCCGTATTTCATCCGATTTGCCACGGGAATGCTCCAGCATGCTGCGCACAATATTATCCGCCCGCTTGCCGTGTTCGCCCACTTTTGCGGCATTAAAATTTAGGTGCTGCAGGATTTCCTCAAGATTTTCAATTTCCTCTGCGGTAAATTTTCCCTTATGTACAGCAATAATATCTTTCAACTCATCCACAAGCTCCATTGACAGCTCCGAAAAATTATTGACGAAGTTGAGTGGATTTTTTATTTCATGGGCTATCCCGGCGGTCAGTGCACCCAGGGAAGCCAACTTTTCCTGAGTAATCAATTTCTCCTGAGTGGATTTTAAATCTTCAATGGTCGCATTCAACTTTCTGTAAGTATCCGCATTATCGAGAGCGATGGTTATATATGCCGCCAGATTTTGCAGCGTATTCAAATGATGTTCCGTATATGCATTTTTCTTAAAGCTGCAGATGCCGATAATTCCCAAAACTTTTTCGTGAGCAATAAGCGGTAAATATATGAGAGATGCTGGGTTGGAGAATATTTCTGATTCATCCGGTTTACTCGTAATGTTGGATTCTTTACTTTGCTCAGGGTGATGACCGCATTCCTGTTCCGCATCATTGATAAATACGGGTTTCTGATTTTCGATACACCAAACGGCTAACAACTTATTATCTGTGGTGTCAATGGAATATGGTGAAAGCAGCTTGTCGAATTTTATGAAAAAATTGTACTCGATCCGGTGATTTTCCGGGTGATAGATTCCGATTTCAAAAATACTGATATCTGCCAGTTTCTTAAGATGATCGTACAGCCGCAGAAAAATGGTTTCGAAATCCAGAGATGAAGTAATTTCTTTGCCGATCTCGCTATATAACTCAACATGTTTTTTGCGGTCATTTTCAGATTGCAGTGCCATCGCTTTGGCTTCAGCAGCCTGGGAGCGGGCTTCGGCCTCTTTGGCATGCAGCTCAATTTCCCTTATTCTGGCGCGTTCTTGTTCCTTTGCAATCACCCGCCTGCGTTGAACCCGATCTGCGGTGACAGTGCCGGCTATCAATATCAATCCGTAGAAAATATACGCCCCCCATGTTTGATACCACGGTGGTAAAATTTCAAAATTGAAGGCAGATTGACGGCTAATTTGATCGTAAACGTTTTTGGCTTCCACCCGGAAACGGAATTCGCCCGGCGGTAAATTGGTATAGTCTTTCCTGTTTCGCTCACTCCAGGAAGACCATGTCTCGTCAAAATTTTCCAGAAA
>CAZVKP010000192.1:0-6505 GCA_964627635.1 uncultured Calditrichaceae bacterium
ACGTGTGCTCTTCCGATCTTCACCCGGTTTCTTATTTTTGCCAAAAACGAAACCGAAGAGGCCGGAAAGAAATGTTCTGTCATTTTTTCCACGGCTCATAAAGCAGGCACCCTTTTTCAGGCACTGGAGGTGTTTGCAAAGAAAAATATTAATTTAACCAGAATCGAGTCCATCCCAAATTTGCAAGGCAGTTTTGCTTTTTTCCTGGATTTTGAGGGTTCAAAAAATGATCCGAATGTAGTTGAGGCTTTGGAGGAAGTTCAAAAAATTACTTCAGATTTCAGGCTTATGGGGTGTTATAACGAAAAACAAGCTTTATGAGTAAACCAATGTGCTTTAGCTTTAATTATAAATCCAGGTAGTTTTCAATAAACTCTTGTTGAAAACATCTCTTTGTCGAAATTCATGAAATGAGGAATTGTTTGGTGGCAGAGGGTTAAAATAAAAAATCCCGGTCAATGGACCGGGATTTTTTTACGAATTATGGTATGCTTTAAGCTTTCCGTACGGAGCTTGCTTGCAAGCCTTTTGGTCCCCGAGTTACTTCAAATTCAACGGTTTCACCTTCATCCAGCGTGCGGAATCCGCCGTTTTCTTCAATGGAGCTATAATGTACAAAAACATCTTCGCCCTCTTCTCGACTAATAAATCCAAAACCTTTGGACTCATTGAACCATTTGACCATTCCTTTTTCCATAGTAATACATCCTTCTAAAAATAATTTAAACTTTAGTATCAAAATTTATACTGGTTGAACTGAAAAACGGTTTGCCTATTGGGGAAACTTACTTCAGAATACCTGCACTTATTTTGCTACAACTAATTAACAACAAAAATATAAGCATAGAATCAAGTTAAAACAAACAGTTTGTAAAAATAAAAATTTTCGAAATATTTTACAGGGAAAAGAGCATTTATAGATGGTAAAAATTCGATCATTCGTTTCAACATTCGTTTCAAAGGGATGGGACTGGCACATCGGGTTAAAATAAAATCCATCTTAATCCCCAGATGAGACAATTAATTACATTATTTTTACAATTCTGCCACCAATCTATACTTAACTTATTCAAATTTACAATAGAGATTAAATACAAATTTAAAACTGAGGAATATTTAATGATAGAAATAAACACAAATCCCAAATCCCGGACAGAACAGAGTAATAAGACGCTCTTCAAAAAATTATCACAGTACAGAAAACCACAGAACCATAAAGCAATAGGGCAACTTATCAATACCATAATTCCCTATGTTGGTTTGTGGGTACTGATGATTTACCTCCTGAAAAGCGGCGCGGCTTTCTGGCAAATCCTGCCGTTTATCCTCCTTGCAAGTGGATTGCTGGTGCGTATGTTTATCTTTTTCCATGATTGTTGTCATGGTTCTTTCTTTTCCAGTAAAAAAGTGAATAAAATTATAGGATACATAACCGGAGTGCTTACTTTCACTCCATATTATAACTGGCGGAATTCTCACCTGCTTCATCATGCCACATCCGGGAACCTCGATCAACGTGGTATCGGGGATGTATGGACCATGACGTTAGAGGAATATCGTTCTGCTTCTTTTCGTAAAAAACTGGGATATCGTCTCTATCGCAATCCTTTTGTTCTACTTATACTTGGTCCTATTTACTCATTTTTTTTCGTCCACCGGTTTAGCCCCACAAATGCACGGAAAAAAGAACGCCGCAGTGTACTCTATACCAACCTGGGTCTGCTGGGTATTCTTCTGATTGCCGGACTTACTATAGGTCTGAAAACTTATCTGATAATTCAGGTTCCGATCATGCTGTTTGGTGGCTCGGCAGGGGTTTGGCTATTTTATGTACAGCATCAATACGAAGATGTCTACTGGGAACGGGAGGAAAACTGGGATATGGTTCAGGCATCACTGGAAGGCAGTTCATATTACAAATTGCCCAAAATCCTTCAATGGTTTACCGGTAATATCGGTTTGCACCACATTCATCATCTTGAATCTCGTATCCCCAATTATCGCCTTCAGGAATGTTTGAATGAAATGACAATATTTCATGATGTGGAACCGCTCACTCTAAGCAAAAGCCTCAAATCTTTAAAACTAAATCTGTGGGATGAAAAACAGGGAAAAATGATCGGATTTAGCGCCTTGTAAGGTGCCCTCTCCGCCGGAGAGTTAAGCAATATGAATAACAGTGCCATGGAAAAATACTTTAGTATCTGAAAAAGTTCATAGGCACTTTACAACTTCAGTGAACCGCAACCGGCTTGCAGAGTAATAAATTCTGCCAACAAATAGCTTTATTGTTTTGATACCTTGTTAAGTGTTTACTGCCCGGTGTCTCCCACCCAAAATGCGGGCCGGTAAAAATATGATCGCTTTGATCAGTTCCAATATGCCTTCCACAGTAATTCCGATTAACCTGAAAGGCAGAGTCAGCAACCATACTAACGGATATAGCAGCAGCGCTAATAGCGCCAGCGGCCAGGAAATCACCAAAAGGATCAACCATAAAAGAAATTTAACCATTTTCATCTCTTAATTTTGTTTAGCTAAACATACGAAAAATGAAACAGGGAGTTTCCGGGAAAATCATATTGTCCGGATATCATAAGTGTGCAGTAGAGCCATACGATCCTGATTTCTTCATTGATGATGCTCTTACCCACTGAATTTTTTCGGAATTTTCCCCTCTTAAGGCAGAATGTATAACACGCAATCACGATGCTTTAATACTTAAAAAATTCAATGCACTTCAGGAGATTGACTTAAATTATACCTTTAAATATTTCTGCCGGTAACTTTTCAATTTTGTAATCGTAGCAAATAGTTTGAATCAATATGGATATCTTCCAAAAATGGTGACAATTACTTCTCGAATTGTTGAAACTAATTATCGACGCTAAAAAAAACAAACCAAGAATAAGGAGTTTTGTATGAATGTTACAATTCAAAGAAACGGGTCAAAAACTTTATTTATTTTTCTCATTTTCTTACTCACTTTTGGTCTCGTTTTAACAACTCAGGCTCAGGAAAAAAATATTTCTATTGGAAAAGAAGTAAATCTAAAATCCGAGGTTTTAGGTGAATCAAGAGACATTTTCATTTATGTCCCCAATGGTTACCAGGCCGGTTCAAACCATTATCCGGTACTCTATATCCTGGATGGTAACGGCCATTTTCACTACGGTACGGGTGGTGTTAATTTCCTCTCCCGAAATGGACATATGCCCCAGATGATTGTGGTTGGTATTCCCAATACTAACCGGAATCGGGATTTTACGCCTACACTTGCAGCCGGTCGAGCCAACGGCGGCGGTGCGAAAAATTTTCAAAATTTTTTGAAAACTGAACTTTTCCCCTATATTGAACAAAATTACCGCACTGCACCATATCGAATACTATTCGGTCATTCTCTCACTGCCATGTTTTCTGTATATACAATGATGACCCAACCGGATTTATTTAATGCTTACATTGCCGCCAGTCCCTGGGTTATTTATGATAATAATTACCTGGTGAAAAAAGCGCCTGAATTGTTGGAACAGCATTCACGGTTAAACAAATTTCTTTATATGACGGTTGGAAATGAACCCAATTTATTACCTGCTTTTAATCAATTTATGGATGTCCTGAAATCCAAAGCACCTGCCGGCCTCAATTATAAATATCAGCCTATGCCCAACGATGATCATGGTTCGCTTACCTTATCAACGCTTCATGACGGACTGAGAAACTTGTTTAACAATTGGAAATTGCCCGGCAAGCCTTTAGCATTGAAACAGATGCAGGACCATTATAAAAATCTTTCTGAAAAGTTTGGCTATCCAATCTTGCCTTCCGAACGGATCGTAAACATTCTGGGATATCGCGCACTCAGAGCAAAAAAGCCGGAACAGGCAGTTGAGCTTTTCAAATATAACGTGGAACGTTTTCCGGAATCAGCCAATGTATACGACAGTTTGGGAGAAGGGCTCGAAGCGAACAATCGATTGGAAAAGGCCCGCGAGAATTACAAGATTGCCGTGCAAAAGGGGCAAACATTGAATGATCCCAATCTTCAGATATTTCGGGAGCACTTGGATAACATAAACAAGAAGTTGAGTGGTGAATAAATGTAATTATAGCTGACTAATTTTCCTGTTTTGAGATAATTAAAATTATCAACTCAATTTAAAGATTTCCAAAAAACCTTTAATGATTATGCCCTTAGCTCAGCAAAATGTACTTTTATATATTTTCCTGTCATTATTATTTAACTCGCCACGGTGGTGGTCACCATGTGAGAGAACACAGGGTGCCGCAGAGAAGGCTGTTTGTCAAACTGTCTTTCATGCTTTTGTTTAGTTCTTGTTATTTATAAGCTTGAAGTTAATCCTTTTATTTGACTCAGCGTTCTCTGCGATAAGTAATAAACTAAATAGATTTCTAACAATTTTCAAAAACCGCAATTAATTTCAACTTTGTCTACCATCAATAATTTGGGTGAACGAATCAAAATTATTCTGATGCTGAAAATTCATTCCACATTTTCATTTTCACCAAAACGCTACTTGACAAGTTCAAATTTTATTTGCAAATTCATGTGTTATTAAAATAAGGAAAAGGCTATCTTTTCTGGAAACTTACATTCTTACTTGTTATTAAATCGAATCACCAATTCATCAGACCTGCACCAAAGTTTATTTAGCATTGACGTTTTACCAAAAACATAACTGTTTTAGAAATTCGGAGTATGGAGAGGTGTTATTAATTTAATCACTTCATCTCATAACAAGAGGAGGCAGTTATGAATACTAAACGATGGATTATTACCAGTCTGGTTGTGTTTGTTGCGGCGGTCATTTTGGATTATCTCATCCATGTGGTCCTATTATCCGGTGCATACGAAGCCACGTCTCACCTGTGGCGTTCTGAGCAGGAAATGGGCAGCATGATGTGGATGATGTGGCTCAGCAGCTTGGTATGGGCATTCATCTTCGTTTATATTTTTGCCAAAGGCTATGAAGGTCGCGGTGTGATGGAAGGTGTGCGCTTCGGTCTGTTGATTGGCGTCTTTTTTAGCCTGCCAATGGCGTTGGGCAGTTACGCCTCAATGCCGATGCCATTTAGTCTTGCCGTCGGTTGGTTCGTTTACGGTGTAATTGAAACCATTATTCTGGGTATCCTGGCTGCGCTCATTTATAAGCCGGCCAGCGCAACAGCTAGCACTGCAGAGTCCGTCTAATCTTTGGATTCTCCTTCATAAGTAGGTCAGCCCAACTGACATCAGACAGGCTGGCCTACATGCTGTATACTGACAATAAAATCAAACTGTCAACGCAATATCCGCCCCTTATTGCTTTGGAAATTCCAACGGTTTTCCGGTTTCTAAAACTGTTTTCAAGCCGTTCAGAACAATCGGCCAACCGCCGCTAACGGATCTATATGTTTCCTCGTCGCCCCTGAATTGATCGTGGATCAGGGTAAGCTTCACCAGATCGCCCATTGGCTCCAATTCATATGTCACCCGGGATTCCTGACTGTAGCCCCGCTCCTTGTCACCGAAATCGTGATGAAACGTGTGGACTAACTTTTTATGCGGCTCAACCTCCACAATCTTTCCTTTTACCGGAATTCGCGCTTCACCTTCCGGTCCTTCCATGTGATACGAAATTTCGCTGCCCGGTTTAAAATCGGATTGCACCCGGGTGCCGAAGAAATACTGCTGGGTGACATTGGGGGACGAAATCGCTTCCCACAATTTCTCCGGAGTGGTCCGGATATACAGCACATACACCTGTTTATCTTGAGTGTTACTCATGATATCCTCCGTTTCTAATGTGTATTGAAGTTTAGTTAAATGGGGACTCCAAAATCGGGTATATTCGGAAAGCCAGCGGTCATAGATCATTTGAATGGGAATGGTGTTGAGATAGAAATGTTTGAATTTTCCCTCCCAGCGGTGGACAATCAAATTAGCTTCTTCAAGCACCTTGAGATGTTTCATCACCGCATAGCGGGAAAAATCGAAATGCTCGCATAGCTCCAGCAGGGTTATTCCGGGATTGGTTTTCACAATATCCATTATTTTTCTCCGGCTGCCATCTGCCAGTGCTTTAAATATTAATTCCATGCTTCCCAATTTCATGTGACCTATTGGTAACATAAGGATACTATTTAAAGATGTCAAATAAAAATTAGGGGGATAATGAAACTTATTATTCTTATTTGTTGACCGAAAATTGAAAAAGTAATCTTATATTAAAACATATTATTGATTGAGTAGTACTACCTTAATTTCTGATAATGTGGCATAAAAGGAAAATATCAATAAATTTTTCATATCATTCTCTCTGTCACCCAAACAGAGATCTTTTTTTAAAATTTTGCTTTACATTTTTATTTGAAAATTTTATCTTAGTAATAGTAATTATAATATTAATACGAATTCTTTCCATATAATAACAGCAGTTTCTTTTAAAAGAAAAAGCAGTCATAGCCATACAAGAATCTAAACGGCATTAAAACTAAAAATTTG
>CAZVKP010000193.1:0-6497 GCA_964627635.1 uncultured Calditrichaceae bacterium
GAATGTTTGGTCTCTCCATACTTAAAAAATGGCTTCAAAAAAATAAATGGGTATTGTTCTTAGGAATCATACCCGGACTAATTTTCTCCATCGAATTGTCAGTTTCAAATGTTTGGATTCGACTTATTGCCCAAATTGTTCCTGCATTTCTATTTACTTTGTTCTTTATTCGTTACGAAATATTCACAACAATTATTGGCTATTTTTCAGTTCTTTTACTTTCTCAAGCGGTTGTTTTCAAAAACACCGGGGAGTCTCACTTTCAAAATCTGGGAAATGGCCTTTTCTTCATTTTAGGATTATTATTGATCGTCGCAATTGTAACAATGTGGATAAAACGGAATGCGGATGAAGAACAAGCCCGATTTATTCCCGAGTATCTGCGTAAATTAGAAGAAAAAGAACGCTTAATGCGGGAATTGGAAATCGCACATTCCATTCAACAAAAATTCCTGCCCAAACGCGATCCGAAAATCGCCAACTACCAAATTTCAGCCAGTTGTCAACCGGCATACGAGGTAGGGGGAGATTATTACGATTATTTCCAAATGGAAGATGGAAAATTAGGAATTGTTATCGGAGATGTATCCAATAAAGGGATTTCTGCCGCATTTTTCATGACGCTTGTAAAAGGCTTTTTTAAGGCACTGACCCGTGAAATAAAAAATCCGTCCGAGGTTGTTTGCGAAGTCAACCGGCTGTTTTACCAGGAGGTGGAACGAGGACATTTTATTTCGATGATTTTCGGAATTCTGAACAGCAATACCGGGGAGTTTGTTTTTTCCCGAGCCGGGCATAATCCACTCCTTTATATCACCGGGAAATCCACAAGCAATCAATGGGTTACACCTCCCGGAGTCGGGATAGGACTTTTACCCGACGAGAAATTTCGTAAGCATATTCGGGAAGAGAAAATAATCCTGCAACCGGGGGATACTGTGGTGCTTTTTACGGATGGTTACACAGAAGCGATGAACGAGCAGCAGGAGGAGTTTGGAGAAGAACGATTTCAAGACGTTATCGACCGAAATAAATCAGTACCGGCTGACCAACTTATTCAAAAGCTGGAAGAAGCTATTTCCCAATGGTATGGAAAACAACCGCCAATGGACGACAGGACAATTGTGGTAATAAAACGGGAAAATTCTGATTACCCATTTGGTTAGTTCAGTGGACAGGCCTCCATTCAAAAACATATTTATTCAACTGTTTCCTAAACTCAGTTTAGGAAACAGTATCTGCAGTATCAGTAAAAAGTCCTTAAAATCTGCATCCCCAACCCAGAGACGCATAGGTTCAATTCAACAACAATTCAAATATTAAAGAAAGGTATAAGTCAACCCAACTGCCAGAGCTTGTTTTAATTGCCGTTGCTTGGAAATGTCCCGGTCATAGAACAACTTCACGTTAAAATTTACATCGATATATTTTGCTACTTTGGCAGCAAGGATACTATCCCATTGGACGTCGATTTCATTAAATGCTTCTAAATTTGAAAACAGCTCCAGTTTGGATGTGAATAAAATATTTTCAGCTAATGTATAGCTCACATCAGTCACCGATTCTGCACCCAATTCAACTTTTGTTTTTTCAACCTCAGCAGTTTCCGGGTCATCAGCATAAGGAATGGGAAAGTTACTGGTAATTGTTTCTTTTAGAGAGGCACCTAATCGTGTTTTAAAATGTTCATCTTTTGAAAAACCGAGGCCGGCACTCTGGGTGAAATATGCCGGATCTAAAAAATCGGAAATCGCTGTTTTGTCAGTTTCCGTAAAACGGTAACCTTTGGTAAATTGGGTTTCTCCGGTTGTTGCAACGTAAGGACTGACATACAACTTCACTTTAAAGGTCAGTACACTCTCCAATTTAATTTCATCCACTGATTTACGACTGTCAAGATCCCCAACTTTTGTTTGTCCATACGAAATCTTTCCAGTATTGGACCAATTATATTTTTCCTCATCGTTCACAAATTTAGCATTTAAATTAAGTTGCCAGGCAAAACTGCTTTCGCCGCCTTGCGCCCAGTTATCAAAACTGGTTTGTGTTAAATTCAAACCACCAGTTATCTCGTTTTTCCAGCCATATACCGACGCCTTTTCCGGGCTCTCCTGCGAAAAGAGACTATTTGCGGAAAGAACCACCATTAATATAAACGGGATTAATTTATTTATTATCATGGGCATAACTCTCCTTTATAATTTTTATCCATCATCAATTATTTTTTAACGAAATTTCCAGTTTATTTTTAAAACTTATATTATTTTTAAAATTTATTTAATTATAAGAAATTTTATTAATAATACGCAAGCAAAAACCGTTGACAATTGCAATGCTTCGGAAAAAAAGAGGCAATAAAAATTATAAAATAGTTTTAATTTCTAATAATAGTGCATAGTTTCTATTCGCACAATTGAAATAGGCAATAAACTGATTGGTTTAGTTTATTGACAGCAAATTTTCAATATTTATAAATTTAATTATCAAATATCTTTAAGTCCGTCAAATACATTTTAAATTAAAAAGCCATATGGGATATTATCCTCTATAATTTGTATGCAAGGTTGTAATAAGATAACTCAAGGAGCTTAATAATGCATGAAAAACGATTCGACAAAGATAAAGACACCCTGCGGTCTGAACATCGGATAAATTTGCTGGAGGTCGATAGAGTAATATCAATGGTGTTAGAGGATATAAAACCAAAAAATGTTCTGGACGTCGGCATTGGAACAGGTTTATTCGCAGAACGATTCGCTCAGCAAGGACTACATGTTTCCGGAATCGACGCTAATCCTGAAATGATTGAAGCGGTGAAAAAAATTTTACCACATGGAGAATTTAGAGTCGCCATTGCAGAAAATATTCCCTTTTCGGATAAATCATTCGATCTTGTATTCATGGGAGTGCTTTTACATGAGACTGATGATTTATTTAAGACACTCCAAGAATCTTATCGAGTATCGAAATTGAGAGTGGGTGTTTTGGAATGGCCTTATGAAGAGCAAGAGTTCGGTCCACCACTGAACCATCGTTTAAAGCCGGAAATTGTGGAGGAAACTGCAAAACGGGTGGGTTTCAAAAATGTTACAACAAAAAAACTTCAGCATACCGTTCTTTATCTGTTTGACGTATGATAAATATTCTTTTACTTTTTAACAACAAGGTTTGCCTGTTACATAACAAGAATTGATTCTATTCGAACCATAATAAGGAGAATTACTATGCAACCCGAAATATCTCAGAAAGATTTGGAAACCTGGGCAGATTATTTATTGAATCACTCACTTGGTGGAATAAAACCGGAAGATGTGGTGATGTTAAAAGGTGAGCATATTTGCTGGCCGCTAATTTCCGTATTGCAGGATAAAATATTCGCTTCCGGTGCAATCGCGGATGTGAATATTGTGGCACCGGATAATGATCGTGGTAAAGTATGGGGCGCCTCCATAGCCAGGCATGGTTCCCTGGAACAAATTGAACGATTTCCCAAATGGCATAAGCAACGTTATGAAGAAATGACAAAATATATCGAAATACTTGGCGCTGAAAATCCGGATTTGTTTGCTAATCTCCCGGATGATAAATCCAAAGCAATCATGCGAGCAGATGAGCCATTTAAGAACATTCGTCTGGCTAAACCCTGGGTGTTAACTTTATTTCCCACTCAGGGGTTTGCAGAAATGGAGGGAATGAGTCTGGAGGAATATACCCGGGTAATTGTTAGTGCATCCACTGTTGATCCCAAATTATTGGAAGAAGTGGAAGAAGATATTTACCAATTGATGGACAAAAGCAGCACCATCCGCATTGAGACCGAGCATCCCCGCACAGGCAAACTACTACAATTACAAATGAACATTGCGGATCGCAACATTGTGAAATGTACCGGAGAACGCAATTTCCCGGATGGGGAAGTTTTTACAAGTCCTGATGCAAATACAGTGGAAGGTGAAATTTTCGTCGATTTACCGGTATTTTATGGCGGAGCTACCATACAGGGCATTTATCTCAAATTTGAAAAGGGTATGATAAAAGATTACCAAGCGGATAAGGGTTCGGATGCACTCTCAAAAATTATAGAAACCGACACCGGTTCTCATCGATTAGGGGAAGTTGCTTTAGGAATGAACAAGGGAATCCAAAAAGTGCTCAAACACCCGTTATTTGTAGAAAAAGTAGGCGGCACTCTGCATATTGCAATTGGCGCCAGTTATCCGGAATGTTTTGTTGATGAACCGAATTCTGAAACCGGTAAAGCTCAGATTGATAAATTTTTCGAGCAGGGAATCGTAAATCGCTCAGCACAACATGTTGATATTGTCACCGATTTCCGTTCCGGCGGAGTGGGACGTGCAGTGTATCTGGATGATGTAAAACTTGATGTCAAAGACAATGTTTGGGTGGTGCCTGAATAACCGGTAACTTACGATAAAAACCACCAGCTTATCTTTCTAACCTGTGCCTCCTGTGGGAATGAAACCTCCGGGAACAGGTCTTAAATACGAATTTATTGCAATTGATGCACTATCAAATCAGTTTATATATCTGTGATCCTCTTTATTATATTTATCAGGAATATAGCTGAGGGAAAAACCGCGCCGAGGAATAAGATTGGAGATAAAAGCTGAATGCCGTTGCTCGTTAAACTAAATCTTAAATAGCGATGCACACCTACAAATATCACCTTAAAGAGACCATTAATCTGGCATATCCGGTATCCATCGGGATGCTTGGTCATGTGATGTTTGGAGTAGTAGACAGTATGATGGTAGGGCGTGTAGGGGCAATTCCGTTAGCGGCATCATCGTTAGTAAACGGACTGGTATTCCTGATCATCGTTTTTGGATTGGGCATGACCTTAGCCATAACACCATTGGTTGCCATTGCTAAAGGGAAAAACGATACCGAACAGTGTGGGGTAATATTACGGCAGGCGCTTTTAGTAAACACCGTATTTTCCATCCTTTTAGTAGTACTAACTTATTTCTTAGCAAATTTGATCGCTTTTCTGAATCAACCTCCGAAAGTCGCAGAACAAGCAATATCTTATGCGAAAATATTAAGTTTTTCGATCATTCCATTCATCGTCTTTCAATCCTATAGACAGTTTGTTGAGGGATTATCGTACACCCGACCACCAATGTATATTACTATTATGGCAAATCTGGTAAATGTAGTAGGGAATTGGATTTTCATTTTTGGAAATCTGGGAGTACCATCTTATGGCCTGGACGGTGCCGGCTATTCCACAATTATTACCCGCACATTTATGGCAATTCTGATGATGGCATATGTAATTTCCTCTAAACGGTTTAAGGAGTTTGATCCCACATTTAAGTTCAGAAACATAAACTGGACGGTGATTAAAAAGCTTATCAATCTGGGAATTCCCAGTGGATTTCAGCACTTTTTTGAAGTAGGTGCTTTTGCGTTTGCGGCAGTCATGATCGGCTGGCTGGGTAGCAAACCGTTGGCAGCACATCAGATTGCTTTAAGTATGGCATCGGTATCGTTTATGATCATATTAGGAATATCGGCTTCGGGCACTATTCGGGTGGGAACAGCGGTAGGAAGAGAGAGCGTTCAGGAAGTACGTGATGCCGGTTTTTCTGCCGTATTTCTCGCAATTGCCATCATGGCGTGCTTCGGATTGATTTTTATAAGCTTCCGTCACCAACTTCCCTATTTGTTTATCTCTGAAACGGAGGTGATAACCATTGCCGCTTCACTGCTCATTGTGGCAGCATTTTTTCAAATCTCAGATGGAGTCCAGGCAGTGGGATTGGGTATCTTGCGCGGTATCACCGATGTAAAAATTCCCACAGTGATAGGTTTCATCTCATATTGGATCGTAGGAATTCCGGTGGGTTATCTGTTCGGTTTTATTCTGAACGTCGGTGTAGTTGGCGTCTGGATTGGGTTACTTTCCGGATTAACCACCGCCACCACATTTTTTACACTCCGATTTAATTTTAAGACTAAATATGCTTTGGCGGAGTGAATGGTAACTATTAGACTCTTAGAGTCAACATAATGAAAAATATGACAGAAAAATTGACACATCGGTTTATCCTACTTTTGAATTAGAAAAATTTTATAGGAATTTAATCATTCCAGAGTTGATTACCTAAGATTCTCCACATTAAAAATGATTCTCAATCAAAAATTCATTGACATAAAAGTATAGTGTTGTAATATACATATAATATGGAACTAATTCTGGAACAGTGTGAAGGGTTTGACTGGGACAAGGGAAATATTAATAAAAATTGGATTCGCTACAAAGTGACTAAAGGCGAATGCGAAGAAATCTTTTTCAATAAACCACTGATTGTAGCAGAAGATTTAACACATTCAGAGACAGAAAAAAGATGGTATGGATTAGGAAAAACAGATGCTAAAAGATTATTGTTTATTGTATTTACTGTTAGAAGAAATTTAATTAGAATAATATCAGCAAGAGATATGAATAAAAAAGAAAGGAAAATTTACTT
>CAZVKP010000194.1:0-6486 GCA_964627635.1 uncultured Calditrichaceae bacterium
CGGATCAAGTCTGTGATGGCTTGAGGGTTTCTAAAACATAATGAAAATCGGTGATAATTATTCTCTTCATTCTCAATCGTCGTAATGTCATCGAATTTACGCCTTACGCCGTTTTTGGTGTAGTCATGTGGGTTGCAGTCCTCAAATCAGGCGTACATGCCACATTAGCGGGCGTACTGCTTGCGCTGTTTATCCCAATGCGGGATAAGAAACATCCGGATCATTCCCCTCTTACTGAGTTGGAACACGATTTTCATACAACTGTGGCATTTATCATATTGCCCATATTCGCTTTCGCCAACTCAGGTATTTCTCTCGTAGGAGTGGGATTGGATTACCTGTTGCATCCTGTTCCCCTCGGTATTGCCGCAGGTCTTTTCGTTGGCAAACAGATTGGAGTACTATTATTCTGCTGGTTAGGGGTAAAATTCGGTTTTGCCGATTTACCGGAAGGGTCCAAATGGGGCAGCTTGTATGGAGTAAGTTTACTGTGCGGTGTTGGTTTTACCATGAGCCTGTTTATCGGATCACTGGCATTTGAAGAAACCGGAGACAATTTATTATTTGATGAACGTGTTGGGATTATCTTTGGGTCGATCCTCTCAGCAGTAGTGGGATATTTAGTACTCAATAAATCACTTAAAACAGTACATTAGAAGCGGTTGCACAGTCCCCAAGATTAAACATAGATTGATTGAAATTCTTTTTTACTGCTCGAATATTTTTTTGAGAGGATCCTGCAGTTGTTTTCCACGCAAATCTTTGTCAATTATTTTGCCCTGCTTATCTAATAAAAAATTCACGGGTAACGCAGTAATATTATAGAGTTTAGCAGCTTCAGAATCATATCCCTTTAAATCACTTACCGTTATCCAGGTAATGTTATCCTTCTCGATGGCTCTTAACCATTGCTCTCTGTTTTTATCCAATGATACAGCATAAATTTCAAATTCTTCTCCATGATACTTCTTGTACAACTTTACATAATGTTCGTTTTCAAATCGACAGGGTGCGCACCAGGCCGCCCAAAAATCCAGTAAAACATAATTTCCTCGAAGTGAAGACAGCTTCACAATTTCCCCCTGTGGATTTGACAGTGCAATATCGGGGGCTACTGCACCCATACGAATACGCTGGAATTTTTCCAACTTCCGTTCCAACTTTCGGGTAACGGATAAATTCGGATGGGCTTCTTTAACCTTATTCACAATTCTTTTAAGGACGGCAAGGTCAGCTTCACCCTCCCACCTCAAAGAAGTGGCATAAATTGCGATGGAAGAATCCATTTTTTCTGCAACCCACTCCGATAACTCCACCCGGTGCTTTTTATAATTCTGCACTTCTTTTCTCACAAGCTGAGGGACCTTTTCCGTATTATCATTCTTTTTTGCCCGTTGTATTTCTTTTCGGACACTGATCACCCATTTATTCAAAGACTTTTTTCTGAATTCTTCATATTTTTGTAAAAGCCGGGTATCCGGTGAACCGGATACAGCAACCGATTGCTCTTCTTCCTTTAAATCCACATTTAATTTAACTTTTTGTCCGTAATCTAAAACCAAATCCACTTGTCGTTCGCCAAAAAAATCAATTTGATAAAGAAAGGGTTCAAAGTCGTACACTGCTTTAAATTTACCATCTTCATTTATTTGTATCGTATCCAGCGAAATTAGTTCTCGCTGCTCCAGATCATTTTTACTGAAAATGATATTTCCTCTTGCCGGTACATAATCCACTTCTCCGTAAACCATAAATGATGCATCGGAAGGTAATTCCGGTGGGGATGAACAGCTCAGAAGAACAATCGTGATAATCAAATAAAATGAAGATAATCGTGATAATTTCATAATCAATTACTTTCCTTTGTTTGTATTTTTTTAATTCTTACCACCTTCTAAACAAGCTGTGTAAAAACTATTTTTTGATAAATAAATAACAATAAAACTAATTGAGCAATTAATAACCTGACAATTTTCGTTCGAACTCTAAACATTGAACACCTACAGCGTTCATGGTTTGTAGGTTAAAGAGGATTTCTAAAAATATTAAATTCCTAAAAGAATTCTAAGCCAAGTTCCTTAGGAACTTAATATTTGTAGGTGTTTCGTTAAACAGAAATAAAAACCTCGGAGAGGTTCAATATTTCTTTGCATGGCTGATATCAGGAAATTTACATAATTTAATACCATTTTGACAAAATTTAAATATAGCACGCCGAAAAATATGTAATTCGAGTTACTCAATTTTTAAAGGGAATTAAGTATTCACTATTAACGACTATCCCTAAGAACTTCATTAGAAAATTTCCGGGATTTGGTTAAAAACGACTTAAAATATTCATGAATCGAATAAATAAAAGCCACCTTAATATTTACTAAAAAACATTTATTCCTCACACGAAATTTCCAATTGTTCCTGGCAGTCCTTGCAAAATCTTGCCAACTTTAAATCAATATTTTCCACATAGGTGGATGAATTCATCACACATTCAAAATTAGGACAGTGCACTAAACCCAGGGTATGGCCCAGTTCATGTAATATTTCTTTAAGTGTTCGTTCATATAATAAATTATCGTTATCGGGCAAACCGTAAAATGTATTTTTTAATCGATAGGTGGAAACTAATGCTCCCTTACCCTTAAATTGAGCTTCCCCAAACAAAAAGGTTAAAATTGGGATATAAATATCCACATTTGTAATACCTAATATTTTGTCTCCATCGTCCGGCAGATAACCTAATATTTGCGCTAAAATAAGAGTAGAGTGATATTGATTCCGCTCCTCAGAAAAAAAGAGATTCATATCCAGATCCATAAGCAGATGATCTATTGGATAAGGAAGGCATTTGGACAAATCGCCGGGTAATTTTTGCCAAAATGGAGGGAAATGATTGTTAATAAAAGCCAGATATACTTTTTTACTCACCTATCGCTGAATACCGTATTTTTTCAATTTATTGTAAAGTGTAACTCTATCAATACCCAATAAACTTGCCGCCCGGGTAACATTACCACCGGTGTCTTTTAATATTTTTTGAATATGATTTTTTTCCATATCTGCAAGTGAAATTCTCTCATTATCACCACCCAACCGATGATTCAGATGCAGCGGCAAATCATCTGCCGCAATTTCGGATTTCTTACCGATAACCATGGCTCGCTCTATGGCATTTTCCAACTCGCGAACATTGCCGGGCCAGGTATACTTCAGAAGCAGTTCCTCTGCTTCAGGCGAAAATTTCTTCTCCGGTTTACCCATAGAACGGGAATATTTTTTTATGAAATGTTGAGCCAAAGGTAAAATATCGGACTTGCGCTCGCGCAAGGGCGGAATGGCAATTGTAAATACATTAATACGATAATATAAATCTTCCCGAAATTTCTCCTCTTCCACCAACTTTTCCAAATTTTTATTGGTTGCACAGATCAGACGGAAATCGACCGTAACCTCTTCACTACCTCCCAGGCGTGTAAAACTTTTATTTTCTAATACGCGCAACAGATCCACTTGCATTTTTTGAGTAATATCCCCGATTTCATCCAGAAACAGTGTACCGCCATTTGCCAACTCAATTTTGCCTTTCCGGCGGTATTGTGCGCCGGTAAATGCCCCCTTTTCATGACCGAATAATTCACTTTCCAACAATGTCTCAGGAATGGCTCCACAATTCACCGCAACAATGGGAAAATAACGACGTTTGCTCTGGCTGTGGATAGCACGGGCGATTAATTCTTTACCGGTACCGCTCTCTCCACGGATGAGTACTGTAGAATCTGTTTCAGACACCGTATGCACCATCTCAAATACCCGTTTCATTTCCTCACTCTGCCCGATAATCTCATCCACTCCCGCCATCTCTGTAATTTTTTCTTTCAACTGAATATTTTCTTCGGTCAGTTCACGCTGTCTCAGCGCATTTCTCACCAACCTCGAGAGGTCATCCGGATCGAACGGTTTCGTCACATAATCGAAAGCCCCCTGCTTCAACGCTTCCACCGCCGTGTCCACAGAGGCATAAGCAGTCATAATAATAATAATTGCCTGAGAATCAATTTCTTTAATCTTCTTCTGTAACGTGATGCCATCCATGCCGGGCATTTTAATGTCCAGTAAGATCAAATCATAAGGACCGGCGTGCATTTTATTGAGTGCCTCTTCGGCGTGCTCGGCGGTTTCCACTTTAAAACCATCCTCCAAAAACCATTCTTCCAGAGAGGTTCTTACGGATATTTCATCGTCCACAATCAATATTTTATTCGGTTTCATTGGATTGACCTTCTTCTCCGCTATTCTTGTTGTTGTTTTGAGTTATTGGTAGTTCAATAAAAAAGGTGGTCCCCTCATCCTCCTCAGATTCTACCCAAATTTTTCCATTATGTCGTTGAATAATACCATACACAACTGCCAGTCCCAATCCGACTCCTTTTTTATCATTTTTAGTACTGAAAAAAGGCTCGAATATTTTATCTTTTACTTCCTGAGAAATTCCCACTCCGGTATCTTGAATTTGCAATAATATTTTATCGGGATCTTTCTCTGAATTTCGGGCAGTTATATAGAGGTCCCCGCTGTCCGGCATTGCTTCAACCGAATTAACCATCAGCGCTACAATTGCCTGTAGTAATTGATCGAAATCGCACGAAATTGTCTTCGGCTCTATATCAATATCAGTCTTTACCTCGATGTTGGCTAAATGAATATGGTGACCCACGATTTGCAGTGCTCTATCAATCACTTCATGTAAATTATTCTCTTTGAAATTGGCAGCAGAACCCCTGGCAAATGCCAACAAATTTTGAACAATGTTTCCGCATCGCATGGATTCCGAGCCAATTAACTCCAATTCTTTTATTATTTTTTTCTTAGATTCCTCATTGCCGTAATTCTTGCTCACCCTTTTTTTCAACAGCTTTGAATATGTCACAATTCCGGACAAAGGATTATTGAGCTCGTGAGCCACGGAAGCAGCCATCTTTCCCAAAGAGGCCATCTTTTCCACCTGAACCATTCCACGATGCATACGTTCTAATTCTTCGGTTTTATCTTCGACACGTTTCTCGAGATTTATGGACCAACTCTTCAGCTCATTATAGGCTCGTTTTAAATTTTCTGCCATATTGTTGAATGACCGGGCAAGTATCCCCAATTCATCTTTCCGTTCCATTTTAATCCGATGATCCAGATCTCCAACAGCTAACCGGGAAGTTCCCAATTGAAGGGTGTGAATGGGTCTGTAAATGATGATATAAACCACAATCGCAAACAAAATCACAGCCAATAAAACCAGTCCTACTGAAAAAGTGAGACCTTTGACCCTGGTTTCGTTCACTTTTTTATCGAGCGCAGCCAGAGACATTTGTACATCCAATACCCCCAAGATGGTTTGTTCCACGGTGTGTGCATGACAACCGCTTCCACTGCACTCTCGCGCATTCCGAATAGGATTGATCAATCCCATAATCCGGCGTCCGTCTTTGGTGCGATAAATTCGGGTTTTCTTTTGCATGGGAAGCGATTGAATCGGCTGATTGGCAGCATGACAGGCATAACATGCCTCCGCTTTCATATCCACAGTTTGACCGGTCTCCTCTTCCTTAGTGGAAAATTTGATTTCCCCTTTTTTATTGTAAATACGTACAATCTCCACTCCGGGTTCACTACCCAAAGTCTGGATGGTATGATACAACTCTTCTCGTTCATTTTTTAACATGAGACGGTATAAAGATGTCTTAATCAGGTCACTTGCACGATAGGCACTCAGTCCAACTGTATGCTCGTAAATTCGTTTCTGCATAGTGGAACAAATGGTGCTATAAACTCCAAATAATACCACAATCATTAGGAACAAAACCAGAAAAAGTTTGAAACTTAACGACTGGAAAAATCCTACAATATGTTTTTTCGCTGCTCTTCTCATATTCCTTGTTACTTATTTCCTTTATTAATTTATTATAATTTGTTAATTTTTTCAACAACTTTATAATTTTGTTGTAAAATTTAGCAAACTAAATTTGTTTAATTCAGTTACCTTAAGCTATCCTTAAGAAAACATTCATCATCTTAATATTTTCACATTATCTCTCGGTTTCTTTTACATTGAAAAAAATTAATTTTGCTTGATTGATATTTGTAATAAATATAATTTAAGATAAAATAGTCTTAAATATTATATGAAGATGAGTAATAAATTTAATGACCAATTAATTGATAAATTTTTTTCACTAAAAATAAGGAGCAATCTTTATGTCATATAAAAAGCTATGGTTAGGATTTACAGCGGTAATTGTCATCTCATTTGCCGTATTAATCTACTATGGTAATGAGATTTATCAGAAAAAACCACCGGTTCCGGAGCGCATTGTGACCACGGACGGCGAAGTAGTTTTCACAGCGAAAGAGATAAAAGATGGTCAAAATGTGTGGCAATCCATTGGTGGTCAGGAAGTGGGAACAGTGTGGGGTCACGGTTCTTATGTTGCGCCGGAT
>CAZVKP010000195.1:0-6461 GCA_964627635.1 uncultured Calditrichaceae bacterium
AAGAAAGCACGCCACTTCTGTCCGATAATTCAAATAATTCGGAAAATTCTGCACCATCATCAAACCGAAGCACTACCGTAACCAATTATGAGGTAAACAGGACGGTGCAACATATTGTCGAGGGAGTGGGTAATGTGAAAAGGCTGTCTGTTGCGGTAATGGTGGATAATAAAAAAGAAGTAATTACGGGAGATAATGGAGAGAAGCAAGTGAATTCCGTTCCCCGCAGCGAAGAAGAGATGGAAACATTAACACAATTGGTGAGAACAGCGGTAGGTATTGAGTCGGAGCGTAACGATCAGGTATCGGTGGTTAATGTAAATTTCACCAGTCCAACATCCGAAGAAGAATGGTTAAAAGTGGATGAACCAAATATGTGGGATAATTGGCATCAGATTATTGAGAAGGTGTTTTTAGTTCTTGCAGTGATTGCTTCCATGATAATAATGCGCTCATTATTTGGACAAGTAAAAAAACGAAATGAAGAGATTCAGAATCAAGTGCAGTCTTTGGAAAAAGGTTTAAAGTATGCAGAACTTCCCGGGGCAAAGCAATTCAATCAGTTTAATGAATTCAGCAAAGAAGCGCTGCCGGAAGGTTATAATGATCAAATTGTAGAAGCAGAGAATTTCTTTAAAAATATAAATAAAACAAGTCCTATTGATGATAAAATGAAGGAATACATCCGAGAAAATCCTGAAGAATCGGCACGATTAATTAAAGTTTGGCTTTTAGAGGATGAAGAGGAGAGAAACTAAAATATGGATAATATTGCTCAAGCATCACCCGATAAGAAGACAATGAAATTAGATACTCTCACCGGACGCCAGAAGGCGGCCATCTTTTTGATCTCTCTGGATGAAAATACTGCCGCAGATATATTTAAACAAATGACGCCTAAAGAAATAGAAAAACTTAGTGTTGAAATTGCAGAGTTGGATTCGGTTAAATCGGGGACTATTAAAAGGGTTAACGAGGAATTCCAAAAACTGATTCGTGCCAATCAATATGTTGCCAAAGGTGGATTGGATTTTGCCCAGACATTACTCGAAAAAGCATTTGGATATCAGGAAAGTAAAGATTTAATCGAGAAAGTGAGAGCAACCACTCGAGTTCGCGGCTTTAATACCTTGAAAAAAGCAGATTCCAGTCAGTTGGTCAATTTTCTTATTAAAGAACATCCTCAAACAATTTCTTTAATTTTATCTCACCTTACTCCCGATCACACAGCAGAAGTACTGGCAGAATTCCCTGAGGAATTGCGGAATGATGTCGCATATCGTATTGCCACACTTGGAAAAATTTCCCCTCAATTATTACGGGAAATTGAAGAAGTAGTGGATGGATTAGTAGAATCCGTAATCTCTGAAGATATGAGTAAAACTGGGGGGAAAGAATCGCTGGCTGAAGTATTAAATAACTCTAATAAAACTTCTGAAAGAAGTATACTCAATTTTTTGGAGGAAAAAGACCCGGACCTGGCCTCCCAAATTAAGAGTCTAATGTTTGTATTTGAGGATATTGTTCTGATTGATGACCAGGGAATTCAGAAAATACTAAAACAAGTGGATAAAAAAGATCTGTCACTTGCACTTAAGGCGGTGGATGAAAGTGTGAAAGAGAAGATATTTTCCAACATGTCCGAAAGAGCCAGTCAGTTGTTAAAAGAAGATCTGGAATTTTTAGGTCCGGTACGCTTGAAAGAGGTAGAAGAGGCGCAGAGACGTATAGTTGAAATTATTAAACAGCTTGAAGATGCGGGCGAGATTATCATTGCAGGCAGAGGAAAAGAAGATGACATCATCATCTAAACGAATAATAAAGCTAAACAAACCGGTTAAAAAGATAAATATATTGCCAGTCGATCAATTTGGTGATAGATCGAAAAAATTTAAGGAGGATTATCCTTCACAGAACGCCGGAGGATCAAAAAAGGTAATTCAAGTTGCGGAATGGGAGCTGGAGGAGAAGTTAAAAAATAATTATGAATCGGGATTAGAAGAGGGCAAGGCACTCGGTTACCAGCAGGCTAAAATTGAATTTGGTGAAAAATTTGAACGTCTGGAGACGGCATTAAAAAATTTCGAAAATGAAAAGGTAAAATTTTTTGAGGAGAGTGAATCCGAATTATTGAAATGGTCTCTGAAAGTTGTAGGGAAAATTTTACATGAGGTGCCAACAAACATTAAAAGTTTGATTAAACATTCGGTGCAAAAGGCAATCTCCATGTTAAATAACGAATCCGTAGTAGAAATAAGAATGAATGCGGATGATATTTACGAATATGAGGAGCTGGAAAAATTTGTTGAGAAATCTCTCCCCACCCTGGATAAGGTTACCATTAAATCCGATGCAAAAATTGCCCGGGGCGGATGTATTATCTTTACCGATAGTGGAAAAGTTGATGCCAAAATTGAAACCCAGATAGATAAAGTTATTCAAAAAGTAAACTCTGAAATAAACTCTTTCAATAACAGGACAAATGCAAAATGAGCTTAGCTCACAAAGTTGAATATCTCACCCAGCGACTTGATCAGATAGAACCGGTAAAAATGTACGGGAGGGTTACCGAGGTTGTTGGATTACTGATAGAATCACGCGGACCAAAATCTGCGATTGGAGATATTTGTCATATTTATCCACCGGGCGAGGATGTTGCCTATGCTGCGGAGGTTGTGGGTTTTCGGGGAGACAAAGTACTCTCAATGGCACTGGGCGAGATGCGTGGAATATCGCCGGGCAGCGATATTATTGCGACTGGCGAACAGTTCAGTATCGAGATTAATGATCAAATTTTAGGACGATTTTTAGATGGTTTGGGCAATCCCATTGACGGTTTAGGGCCAATTAAAGACGGCTCCAAAATCAATGTGTATTCCAAACCGCCAAATCCCTTATCGCGCACCAGAATTGAAGAACCTGTTTCAACCGGGATTCGGGCAATTGATGCATTGTCAACATTTGGGAAAGGACAGAGAGTGGGAATATTTTCAGGGAGTGGTGTTGGGAAGAGCACATTATTGGGAATGATTGCCCGAAATACCAATGCGGATGTCAATGTCATCGGTTTAGTTGGAGAGCGTGGACGAGAAGTCCGGGATTTTATGGAGAAGGATTTAGGCGAAGAAGGATTGAAACGGTCCGTTGTGGTGGTGGCAACAAGTGATCAACCGGCATTAATCCGGTTGAAAGCCTCTCTGGTTGCAACCACTATTGCAGAATATTTTCGGAATAAAGGCTTAAATGTAATGTTGATGATGGATTCACTTACCCGGGTAGCGATGGCGTTGAGAGAAATCGGGCTTACCGTGGGAGAACCTCCTACCACCAAAGGCTATACACCTTCGGTTTTTGCCTTTTTACCTCAATTGCTGGAACGTGCCGGTACTGCTGCGACAGGCAGCATTACCGGATTGTACACCGTTTTAGTTGAGGGCGATGATATGAATGAACCAGTTGCGGATGCCGCGCGGGCAATTTTGGATGGTCATGTTGTTCTCTCGCGCCGGCTGGCTTCAGCCGGGCATTATCCAGCGATTGATGTGTTGGAGAGTATTAGTCGAGTAATGAATGATGTTACTGAAACCTCTCATCGAGAAGTGGCTAATAAATTTTTGGATACCTTAGCAACCTATAAGGAAGCCGAAGATTTAATAAATATTGGTGCATACGTTAAAGGAAGTAATCCCAAGGTGGATTATTCCATTAAAAAAATAAACGCCATTAATGATTTTTTGAGACAGGATTTGACCGATAAAAGTGATTTCCGCGGTGCTTTGGAACAACTGGTTAATCTTATGCAAAATTAGTCCGATGATATGTTTTGTCTGCTAAAAATCATTTTTGAATCACGGATGAGAAAAAATGAAAAAATTTGAATATCGTTTGCAAAAAGTATTGGAGATAAAAGAGATTGTGCTAAAAAAAGCACAGCGAGATCTTGCGTTTTCGCAACAGGAACGTCAACAAGCTGAAACTCACCTGAAAGAAAGTCAATATTTTCTTGAAAAGTACGCCAAGGATATCTACCAGGAAAGGGGATATACCGCCTCCGAAATGAAGTTAAAACTTGACTATTACTATCAATTAGTCGATGATATCCAGCAACAAAAACAAAATATTATTCAAATAGAGGATAAAATTGAAGAGATACGGAGACATCTCTTAGAAAAACAACGAGAGCATAAAATTCTAATCAAGTTGAAATCTAATTCTTACGAAAGCTATTTGAATCAGTTGGAAAAAGAAGAGCAGACTTTTATGGATGAAATTGCATCGAACAATAACCGGAGGTTAGTCACTCAGCAAGGGTAAGGTCTTATGAATATGAAAATGATTCTTAAATTGGCGCTCTTTTTTATTATTTCGTTTGTGGTTATTCTTACGGTGATGACTTTAGTCCTGGGGACTTTACAACCGGATCCCAAAAATCCAAATGAAAATCAGAAAATAGAAGCAAATATCGATAGTGTACGAAATCATCCCGGTGCTTCAGATACAGTTGTGATAAGAGATGATCGTCAACTGGATAGTCTGAAAACATTATTGGTTGAGATGGAAAAAGAAAACAATCAGCTCGAAAAAGACTTGAAATCTGTATTGGCAAAAAAGAAAGCGGATGAAGAGAAGAAGAAAAACAAACTGTCTGAGGCTTTACAGGAAAATGCCAAGCAAATGGCAAAAATTTACGAAAACATGGCTCCCGAAGAAGCCGCAGCTATATTGACGGCTTTAGACCCGGGATTGGCGGTTGAAATAATTTCTTCGATGAAAAAAAGACAGGCCGCCAAAATTATGGCTGCTATGAATCCCGATACTGCCGTTGTCCTCAGTAAAAAACTTGCCAGCTTACCTTAAGTTTTAAAACTACAGCACGATTATATAAATTGACATTAATTGTTCAGGAAGAACTAACAGGTGGACAGGATGTTCACATTA
This sequence comes from uncultured Calditrichaceae bacterium, assembly GCA_964627635.1. Classification (GTDB taxonomy): domain Bacteria; phylum Calditrichota; class Calditrichia; order RBG-13-44-9; family RBG-13-44-9; genus CAZVKP01. The sequence continues at coordinate 4,939 of CAZVKP010000195.1, forward strand.
TTTGACAAAAACAGTTTTATAGGTGACGGGAATCTTTTAAAAGTACTGACAGGAAAGAGTTCCCATGCTCAAAATGGATTTTCAGATCAAACGCTTGAGAAGATAAAAAAGCCAAATGATTTTCGTCAATTATTAAATCTGTTTTCTGAGATTGCTTCAAATCCTTCGCAACTTTCTACACAACCCCAAAAAAATTATCTCAATAATGCCACTGATACTTTATCATCTTTTCTCAAGCAACAGAATATTACGACAGGTGACAAAATAAAATTTGGAACAATTGACCAATTAGAGAGAATGCCCCAATTGCTTGAGTCACATTCTGGAGATTCCGGAACGAATATCCGGCTTTCCGATGATTTTATTCGGCAAATTGAGAATTATTTGCTTAATCTGAATAAAGAACCAGGTTTTGTTGAGCCAGTGCCAAAACAAATTTATGTTGTCGAGAACTCGGACCACGGATTTGTTTTGCATCCCTATCAAATTGAGTTCCAGGAAGTCGCATCGCAAAAATTACCTCAAACGGGAGTTAAAGAATCAATTGATGGTGAAACAATTGCTCATTCTTGGAGCAATTCTTCCTCCTTATTAGCGGATGTATCAACGGTTCAGGTTTATGGCAATATCTCTCAAAGTCAGGCAGCAGAAAGTCAGTTCTATTTACGAGACCAATCATTATTTATTCGGGGGGAAGGAAATACGGGGGAGACAATTTTTAGTCTAAAATTATCTCCACTTCCACAGGGTTCCTCACCGGTTATGGGACATCCTGAAACTCAATTTCACAATGATAGAGCACGGAATCCATTTCAAACACAATCAATTCCCATATCTGACAATGTTGACACGAATCCAATAAATTCCGAACAACAAGTTATCTTAGAAAATAAATCCACTAAAGATATTAATGCCGGTAAACAGCAATTTGGCTCAGGCAAAGTGCCGGCAAATCAGGTTTCCACTAAAAATGAGATGAATCCTGGAAGTTGGATGCTTATAACATCAAAAGATCTCGTCAATTTACAGAATGAGGCAGCCCATAAAAGTCAGATTAAATTTGCTTCGGCTGCATTCACTAACCAGTATGGTGATAGTAAAGAATCTCCTTCAATGAACAACAGTTCTGTGAATTTTCATAACGAATCGATTACCCCTAATAGTGAAACCAAAGCAATAACAACCGGGATAGATGAAAGTTTTCTGAAAGATGGAACTAAAACAGGGAATTACAAACATCATCGCAAACAAAATATTAATACCACAATATTTCAAAAAAGTCCCAATCTTACAAGTCAATTGGTGGAAGGAGAACACTTCCCGGCAAAATTTAACAAAGTGACAAGTGAAAATGTTGTTCAAGAAACAAAGAATACCCAAGATCAAAATCAGGGTATTCAGCATGAAAAACGATTTCAACAACATTGGGTAGATTTGGGAGAAAATCTGAACAAATCTGAACAGGGGACCGCGAAGTCTTTTAAACAGACTGAATCAGAGAGAAATGACCAATTATTAAATCA
>CAZVKP010000196.1:0-6459 GCA_964627635.1 uncultured Calditrichaceae bacterium
TATTATGGTGAACCTCTTGAAAAGGACAGCTCTGTATTTTTTAATGGGACACATCGAACGCACTTCAGTAATCCCCAGTGGAAAGCGAGGTATTTAGCACAACACGGCGCAAAAGCATTAATCCTGATTCCAAATCCTGACAATCTGGAAAAGTATCGCAGAATAATTCAAAGAAAGTTGAAAAATAAGGATTCAAAACGATTCGTTCTGGAAAATGAACCGGCGTTACCGGTGATATATTTATCGTGGGATTTCACCCAAAAACTGTTCGGAGAATGGGTTAAAAATAACTATACAACCGAAAAAAAACGATTGAAAAATTGGCTCAAACAAGATGACGATAAAATATTCAGTTGGTATCGTTCAGATTGGAAATCAGTTGAATGGCAAATTCAATTGGATCTTGCAGATCCTGAAAAAAGAAATTGCAGCAATATATTGGCAGTTTTGCCGGGGAAAGACAAAAATCTAAATAATGAATATGTGGTGATTGGTGCGCATTATGATCACGAGGGAATAAAAAGCGGGGATGTTCTGCCAGGTGCGGATGACAATGCGTCCGGGGTTGCGGCAACTCTAAATACTGCCAAAGCCTTCGCTAAACTGCAGGGGCAGGAAAAACCCAAACGCAGCATCTTATTTGCCTTCTGGGATGCGGAAGAGAAGGGGATGCTGGGTAGTCAATATTTTGTTGATCAATCAACCATTTCGTTAAACAGGCTAAAAACTGTGATCAATATGGATATGATTGGTAGAGACGCTTCTTTCAACTTTGCTGCCCTTCGTCGCCCGGTTAAAGATGAAGGAGCGGAGAACAAAGTAATGTTGTTTTATTCCGCACAGCTACCGCAGTTTAAACGGATTGCAAAAAATGTAAATAGAGGAATCGAGTTGAATTTCCTTTTTGATCCAAATGTCTTTTTTACCAGTGGCAGCGATCACATAAATTTTCATGAAGAAAAAATTCCGGTGCTTTATTACTTTACAGGATTTCACATGGATTACAACAGTCCCAAAGATACACCGGAAAAAATCAACCTTCATAAATTAACTCGAATCACCAAACATGTTGCGGCAACTGCATATCATATTGCTAATCTGGATTCGATACCTAATTTTAATACACAAATTTTGAGTAGTCCGGAAGGTGATTTCAGTATGTAACGAATTATTGAAAATAAAAAAAACTATATTTTAATTTTTGATTCTTTGGATTTATTCTGAAAGGAGTTCTGATGCTTGACAAATCTGCTTACAAACAACGGATTTACATTGAAGATATTCACAAACATGTGGGAGAAGAGGCAATTGTAGCCGGTTGGCTATACAATAAACGTTCCAGCGGGAAAATTCAATTTTTGTTAGTACGGGATGGGACAAATATTATCCAGTGTGTGGTTGTAAAAAATGAAGTGGAGGAAGAGGTTTTTAACCAATATGATAAAATGGGACAGGAATCCGCTATTGTAGTAAAAGGATTGGTCAAGGAAGATAAACGGTCTCCCCTGGGTTATGAACTGCAGGTAACGGATATCGCCAATGTGGATCCTGCAGTGGAATACCCCATTACGCCAAAGGAGCATGGGATCGACTTTTTAATGGATCATCGGCATCTATGGTTGCGTTCTAAAAAACAGTTTGCTGTTTTGCATATTAGGCATGAAATCATCTCTGCGATACGCGATTTTTTCAATGACCGGAATTTTACCTTAATTGACACACCTATTTTTACGCCCGCTGCCTGTGAGGGGACTTCAACACTATTTGAGACCGAATATTTTGGAAACACCGCCTATTTAACGCAAAGTGGTCAACTTTATGCGGAAGCTGCCGCCATGGCATTTGGTAAAGTGTATTGTTTCGGTCCAACTTTTCGGGCAGAGAAATCCAAAACCCGGCGGCATCTCACCGAATTTTGGATGGTGGAACCGGAAGTTGCCTATTTCGATCTGGACGATGATATGAAATTAGCTGAGGATTTTATCAGTTATATTGTGAAACGTGTTTTAGAAAATCGGCAAATGGAATTGGAAATTTTAGAAAGGAAAACCACGCAATTAGAAGCAGTTAAAGCTCCGTTTCCCAGGATTAGTTACACCGAAGCAGTTAATATTTTGAAAAGTAAGGGTATTGATTTTGAATGGGGAGGTGATTTTGGCGGAACCGATGAAACAGTGATTTCGGAAAAGTTTGACCGACCGGTAATTGTTCATCGTTATCCCGCGGAGGTAAAAGCTTTTTACATGAAACGAGACTCGGAGGATGAAAGTTTGGCATTGGCGATGGATGTCCTGGCTCCGGAAGGATATGGAGAGATTATCGGTGGAAGCCAGCGAGAAGATGATTATGAAACCCTTTTGAATCGGATTAAAGAACACAAATTACCACAGGATGCTTTCGAGTGGTATCTGGACCTGCGCCGATATGGAAGTGTACCGCATGCCGGATTTGGACTCGGGATAGAACGCACGGTTGCCTGGATATGTGGAATTCCCCACATCCGTGAAACGATTCCCTTTCCGCGTACCATTTACCGCCTGACTCCGTGATATTAATGTGCGACGAGCATCTTGCTTGTCGCATCTATAAACAGCGAATCCAACCAAAAAATTTAGACATCCAACTCCTTGAGTCTGGCTGCGATTCCAATTTCTCATCCAACCATTTACAATTTATCAAATTTGCCAATTTTTAAGTTGATATTATCCAACGATTATAATAGATTTCAATTGCAAACTTTAAAATTTGCAAAACGGTTTCACGCACATTTATCTGTTATTTTAAATGAATATAATGAGCGAAACAAAAAAACCTCTGATTGGTGTTATTGGAGGTAATGAGTGCAGTTCTGAAGAATATCAAATGGCTGAGAAAGTGGGCGCTTGCATTTCAAAAGAGAAAGCTGTGCTGGTTTGTGGCGGTATGGGAGGCGTTATGGAAGCCGCCTGTAAAGGGGCCTCGGAAGCAGGTGGTTTAACTGTCGGAATTTTGCCATCGGATTCTACAGTTGATGCGAATCGATATGTCCAAATACCCATTGCCACCGGTATGGGCATTGGTAGAAATATTTTGATCATTCGCACGGTACAAAGCTTGATTGCCATCAATGGAAAATTTGGAACACTTTCGGAAATTGCATTCGCCATGCAACTAAATAAACCTGTTTTTGCTTTACATCCCTGGATAGATGTTCCGGGAGTTGAAGTAGTACAGTCTCCCAAACAGGCTGTTGAAAAAGCAATTCACATTTTTCAAAATGGAATTTAAAGTGGAATAAACCAATATTAGAGTCTATGGAAAAATCAACACTTATTGTACATATCGGTGGAATGGTACAAGGTGTCGGATTCCGACATTTTGTTTATAAAAAAACACATGCATACAATGAAATAACCGGTTATGTTGAAAATTTGCCGGATGGCAGAGTTAAGATCTATGCAGAAGGACCGGAATCTCAACTTCGAAGTTTTCTTTCGGATGTAAAAAATGGACCTTCATTTGCGAAGGTAAATGATGTTGAGGTGAATTGGGCGGAGAGTGAGAAAAATTTTGACCGATTTTTCATAAAAAGCGGTTATGGACTATAATCAAGCAAATGAGATAAGACTGATAGTCAAATTAATATGGAGTCTCCTATGCAAAAGATAGCGGATCGCATTCGGAATATTCCGGATTTTCCTGTGCAGGGAATTCAATTTAAGGATGTTACACCACTTGTCGGAGACGGAGAGATTTTTGCACAAGCAGTGGATTATCTGTATGATCAATTCAGAACTGAAGAAATTGAAAAAGTCGTTTCCATTGAAGCACGCGGATTCATCTTTGGTGCAGCATTAGCTTATAAGTTAAACATTGGTTTTGTGCCCATACGTAAACCTGGCAAACTTCCGGCGGAAACATTGGTGGAAGAATACGATCTGGAATACGGAAAAGACAGCATTGAAATCCATAAAGATGCAATTAAACCAGGAGAACGTATTTTGTTACTGGATGATTTGCTGGCAACCGGGGGCACTGCGGCGGCAGCCTGTCGGTTAATTGAAAAACTTGGCGGGAAAATTGTGGGTATATCCTTTCTCATTGAACTCACCGAACTTAAAGGAAAAGAATTATTAAAAAAATATAATGTTCAATCTTTGATAAATTACCCGGTTTAATCTTTTAGGAGGATTTATGAAAAAAATAATAGCAGTCTTTCTTATATTGGGATTGGTTTTTCAGGGGACTGTGCCGCTATTTGCACAAGATCAGCAAAAAACCAGTATTGCAATTGTTGATTTTCAAAATACCAGCAAAAACGAAGATTTAAACTATCTACAGGATGCCATTCCGGAAATGCTGATAACAAACCTTGCAAAGGGGGGCAATTTAAATATTGTTGAGCGCAGCCGTCTGGAAGATGCCATTGAGGAGATGGAATTGGGGATGTCCGGGTTAGTGGACCAGTCCCGGGCGGTAGAAATTGGAAAAGCGGTGGGTGCCAGTGCTATTATGGTTGGCAGTTATTTAGAGATTGGTGGATTGATTCGGATTAACGCCCGTTTAATAGATGTAAAAAGCAGTAAAGTTTTGAAAGCTGAATCGGTTCAGGGAAGAAGCGGGAGTGAAATATTCAATTTGATGGATCAATTAGCGTCGTCCATCGAAGAACAGTTGATAGGTAAGCCTCAGGATGACAAGAGGACGGTTGAGATACAAAGAATCCAGCAGCAAAAAGAACAGAAGCCAGCGGCTGAAAAACAAGAGGAAAAACCCTTAGAACCACAAGAAAAAGAACAGGTAGTCCCTGCAGAAAAAGGCGGCGGCGGAAACACCGCACTTTATATTTTGGGTGGTGCTGCCTTAATAGGAGGGGGAGTTGCAGCCGCAGTACTTTTGGGAGGCCAAGGTGATAATGGCGACGAAGAGAACCCAAATTCCACTGTCGATGTAACTGTAATCATTCCTTAATTTCCAAAAATGATGGGGATAGCTAAATGAAAAAGAAATTTATTTATTTTTCAATTTTAATTTTGATTTTTGCATTATCGTGTACAAAAGATGATGTTGGAACAAATTGGGTAGGAAAGAGCAAAATTGACCTTCAGGTAAATTTTTTAGATAAAGGGAATAAAATAAAGCAAAAAAATACGCTGAACAAAACCGCTGACATTACCCGGGTCAGAGTTACAGTGAGTGGTCCTGGTATGGACGATGTGGTAGAGAACTTGTCTCTAAACGGCAACACTGCTTCGGGCTCTGTTAGTGTGCCAAAAGGCGACAATCGAAATTTTCTGATCGAGGGAATTGATGGAAGAGGAATAATTCAATTTGAAGGGGATGCCACTAAGGATCTTCGAAATGATAGCGAATCAGTATCCGTTTCTGTTGTATGGATTCCGCCGCCACCCATAAATCTTTCTGTGGATAACGTGACATCTTCCAGTGTGGATATCAGTTGGAGTCGAAGTAATGCGCAAGACTTTGCTTATTACAGGATTCTCCTATCCACAAGTTCTAATCTGGATGCCAAGAATGATAAATTGTTGGATATTACTGATGTTAATAATACCTCCGGAACCATAAGGGAACTTGATCCGGAGACGGAATATTACGTTGCGGTAATTGTGGTGGATACTGAAGGTTGGTTTAATACCAATGCAGAGGTGCTCTCATTTACTACTGAAGCTGCAGGTGGGCAGGTTGTAGAAATAGCCTATGATGATAACAGCAGGGAGAGCGGGTTGTATGGCCCTAAAGATAGCTGGTTGACGGTAAATTTTGATGCGGATCAATATCCGGCGAGAATTATTACCATGAAGATATTTTTGACAAACAACTCAATTGGAGATGAGGTGGGTGCATTTTTCCTGGATAATAGTGACGGAACGGAAATATTTAGATTGAAAATGCCCCCAACAAATGACGGTTGGATGGAGATAACGCCAGATTGGAGTCAACAGGCTCATAATGGCGTAGTTGAAAACGACTTTGACATGGGTGTCGCATATCTGGTCAGTAAAGATCAGGAACTGCCACCCGTTGTTGCTGCGGATACCTCATCCACTTATCAGGGACGTTCCTGGTTTCGAGCATCGGATGGCACATGGTCCAATCTGGATGAAATTGGTTTTGCCTGGAATTTAATGATCCGTGCAGTGGTTGAATTACCTACCGGAAAGCGGGTAACACTAACGCCTTCTAAAGCAACATTGGGGGACAGAAGGAGCAGCTCTCCTAAGGACAACCAACAAGAGATTCCAATTCCAATGAAATAAGCAAAACCTATTACTATTGTAGTTTAATGATACGCCTGGTCGTCATCGGCCAGGCGTTTGTTTTACCAGGATTATCATTCTTCCTAAAATTATCAGTACAGTCGCTGATTGACAGGTTTTTTGACGCAATTTTAAATCAACCTAATTTCAGAAATCCTGACTTAGTGGTTAATTTAAAGTCATCAAAACCGTATTTTCGTAA
>CAZVKP010000197.1:0-6451 GCA_964627635.1 uncultured Calditrichaceae bacterium
CTACACTCTTTCCCTACACGACGCTCTTCCGATCTAATCCGTTTTGTGGCCGGTATCTTCACCATTCAGATAAATTCGAGCATTATTCACATTAGAGGTAACTTCAATGCTTCCGGTACCGGCTCTATTTGAACTCAAGGCTCTTTGCCTTCTGTATATATAATTTTGTTGAAAACGCAAGGTGGAGGTATCTCCGGAAGATATTTGTACAATTCTTTCGGGAGGAGCGGTGATGTAGCCGTCTTTTTGTAAACTGACACTATGCTGACCTTCCGGCACAGGAACAATTTGGTTCTCTGCCCACAATCCGAAGAAATTATTATCAATAAAAATTTTCGATTTTTCCTGATTCGCCAGGATTTTCAAATATCCCTGCCCCTCTACCCGTTGGTTGTTAAATTTAAAAATCAGGGTGCTCAGTGAATCAGGATGTATTTCCACTTCGTGATACCCCGGAATTGCCACATATCCATCTTTATAAGCCGATATTCGGTGAAATCCCACCGATACATTTTCAATAACCCGATTTGAATATCCCAATAGATCCGAACCATCTTTATAGATTCTTGCGCCAACCACATCGGTTTTAACGAGTAATTTTCCGGTCGGAGATTTATCCGACGTTCCGAAAAGGAAAAAAGCGATAATCGCAACCACCGCTGTGGCACCAAACAACAAAGCGAATCTTTTCCAAATTCCTCCCTCTCCGATATCTGTGGTGATTGGAATGTTATCCAATTCCTCATCAGAGATTTCATATTTCCAGGATTGAGGCAACAATTTTGCGGTTTCGGGTTGAATTTTTCCTAAATATTTATTTTCCAAATATTGCCTGATTCGCAGCCGCAATTCACGTTCTGCAACAGAAAGTTTTAGAATATTAATTTGTTTGCCTAACTTTATTCTCCGTTGCCAGCGCCTAAATAAAGAGTCATCATAGGTAAAATATTCGTGCTGATCTTCCGCTTCTCTTTCCGTCATCCACTGCACTTCTCCCAGGTGATTCATGTACGGAGAATATTCATCTAACCGACTGAAAAAACGTTCGTATTCTTCGGCTTTAATTTTTTGAATGGTTCGATAATTTAAAGGAAACTTTTGTTCCATACCCTCCCCACTACCAGGAATATGTCACTGTATATCGCAACGTGGTTTTCCCGTCAGCTTTCACCGGAATATCAAATTCAATATGCCGGGCATCTACTTTCCGATAGGAAAAATTATTATTACTGATTTTCCAATTTGGCCAATATAAACTTTCCTCAACCACAATTGTCACATCATCATCCGGTTTATTATTTCGAAGCTCAATCTCAACCGTCTGACGTTCAGAGCGCTTGGATATCTTTTGTCGATCTACAACTTTACGTTCTCCCACCAAGTCGAAAGCATTCCCCAAAGTAATCTTTACCTGTTCATTCCGCGGAGTGTGATCGATCCGATCTTCGCCAATGAATTCCAGACTTTCTTTGTCTTTTTGATAAATCCGGAAAACACCTGCCGGCAGCGGTCTGCCTAATCCCGCCTCTTCTTCATTTTTAAACAGTAATCGAACCTCTACTTTTTTGGAATTGCGCCGTCCGTTGTAATAAAACTTTTTTTGGGATTGAACATCAGCGGGGGCGAACAGAGCGATTTGCTTAATTTGATTGTTCTTTAAAGTCGTTTTTCTTCCTAACTCATAGATGTGATATTCGAAAAATTCCCGCTCTTCAAAACCAGGCTCCCGATCTGCTAATGCCATGGCTTCAACTCCCCGTTGTCGCCTTAAAGAAGGCCTTTCGGGAGGTGCCCGATGTATTTCTCCTGCCACCAACTTAAGTTGAGAATTTTTGAAAGTTGTCCCACTCTTATTATCAATGGATACCCATGATTCCAGATTGACTTGGGAGGCATCTTCATTTAAGACTCCCACATATTCTGCATGCCATTTCATTCCATTCGTCAAATAACTCACTTCCAGCTTTTCTTTACCCTCAACTACATTTGCCAATTCCCAAATTAAAGTGGGGCGGGTAATTAAACCTTCCGGGAGTTCTTTAACATTAACAGTCATCTTGTTATTCCAGGGAAGAATTTTTATGCCGGCATCAGTTTTAAGCACCAGAGAGCCCCCGGATTTACTCAATAAAATGCCGCTGGTCAGTTCTCCGTTTTCACTCACAATCTCAACAGAATGATCGATATATTTTTCTAATATTTTTTCGGCACTCACCACATCATATTCAAAATTTTGCTCTAAAATCCGGAAATCTTCATCCCCGCTGAGGCTCTGCAAATGAACAGATGTGGGAATAATTTGTGCTGCCACATCGGTGAAACGCAATGGCAACTCATTTTTATTTATTTCCACCGTGCGAACTTGCTTTACCAGTGCCAGATTTTCATTATAAACGGTGATGAAATTTTCACCTGCCTGCAAAAATCCAATAAAAAAAACTGACAGGATAATAAAAAGATAATGTAAGTTTTTCATTACTAATTTTCCTGAGAAATAAGTTTAAAATTTTCTTTAAGTTTATCCAATTTCTCAATATTGTTATCACGCTTTTCCTTCTCTTGCTCCACTACGTTTTTGGGCGCTTTGGTGAGAAATTGCTTGTTATCCAATTTTTTATTCAGCCCGGTAATTTGACCCTCCAATCTCGTTATCTCTTTTTGTAAACGGGACTTTTCCACCTCCAGGTCAATCAAGCCTGCCAACGGAACGAATAGTTCCACATTCTCCACAACTGCCAACGCTGCAGCCGGGACTTTCTCTTCTCGAGGGATATGGCCAATTTTATCAACCCTTGCCAATTGCTGAATATAGTGCTCTTGCGCATTAATAAGTTCAATTTTTTCCGAATCATCGGTTTTAAATTTAACCTCTGCTTTAGTCGATTGCGGCACATGCATCTCCGAACGAATATTACGAACACCACTAATAAAATTCTGAATGAATCCCATTTGAGATTCCAATTTCTTATCGATCAGATCTGTTTGTTCCCGTGGCCATGGAGACAATACCACCGCCGATTCTTGTTTGTTTTTTAATCGGTCCCAAATTTCCTCTGTAATAAACGGTACGAATGGATGCAACAACTGCATACAGGTCTTTAAGCAATGCACGGCGATGGTTTGTGCGGTAGCTTTTTCTCGTAAATCAGCGTTCTCACCTAATCTCGGTTTTATTAATTCCAGATACCAATCACAGAACTCGTGCCAGAAAAAGTGATAAACCGCAGACAGAGCATCATTTACTCTGAAATTATCCAAATTTTCAGAAACACCTATTATGGCTTTTTGAAGACGGCTCAATATCCATTTATCCGCCAATTGATAATTATCCTGAAATTCGGAAAAGTTATCTTTGGGTATATCCAGATTCATGGCCAGGAAACGGTAGGAGTTCCAAACTTTGTTGGAAAAATTCCGTCCCATTTCAAAATGAGATTCCGAAAGGTTAATATCCTGCCCTTCGGAGCTCAACATGATAAGCGTAAATCGCATCGCATCTGCACTGTATCTGTCAATAATATCCACCGGATCGATGCCATTCCCCAGGGATTTACTCATTTTTCGCCCAATTTCATCCCGGACAATCCCATTGAGATAAACATCTTTGAACGGAATTTCATGTTTAAACTTCAGTCCGGCCATTATCATCCGTGCTACCCAGAAGAAAATAATGTCTGGTGCGGTGATCAGTGTATCTGTGGGATAAAAATATTTAAGCTCCGGCGTCTCATCCGGCCATCCCATTGTAGAAAATGGCCACAGCCAGGAGCTAAACCAGGTGTCCAGCACATCTTCATCCTGCTTCCAGTTTTTTGCACCGCAGGAATCACAAGATTCAGGCTCATGATGGGCTGCCACCATGTGATCACAATCCTGGCAATAATACACTGGGATGCGATGTCCCCACCAGAGTTGGCGGCTGATACACCAATCCCGAATATTTTCCATCCAGTTGAGATAGGTTTTCAACCATCTTTCTTCCGGATGAAACTTTAATTGCCCATTTTTTACCACATCGATTGCCGGTTCAGCCAATTCTTTCATTTTCACAAACCACTGAGTAGAGAGCAACGGTTCAATTATAGTATCACATCGATGACAGTGTCCGATGCTGTGGTGATGCTCTTCTATTTTAATTAAAAGTCCCTGGTTTTCCAGGTCTTTCACCACTTTTTTACGACCTTCGAAACGGTCTAAACCGGCATATTGTCCCGCATTTTTACTTAAAGTTGCATCATCAGTCAGGATATTTATCTGCTGCAAATTATGCCGCTGACCGATTAAAAAGTCATTGGGATCGTGTGCTGGGGTTACCTTTACCGCTCCGGTCCCAAATTCCGGATCAACATGACGATCTGCAATCACTGGTATTTCCCGGTTTAAAAGTGGTAAAATAACTCTATTTCCAATGAATTCTCGGTACCTGTCATCATCCGGATGCACTGCAATCGCAGTATCTCCCAACATGGTTTCCGGGCGGGTGGTGGCAACAATCATAAACTTATCACTATCTTTCACCGGATATTTTATGTGCCATAGCCTGCCTTTTGCTTCATGGTATTCCACTTCTTCGTCTGAAATGGCAGTGCCGCAACGCGGACACCAGTTGATAATATAGTTGCCGCGATATATTAGTCCTTTATTGAATAATTGAATGAACACTTCCAAAACGGCTTTGGACAGACCTTCATCCATGGTAAACCGTTCTCTTCGCCAGTCGCAGGAGCAACCCATTTTTTTAAGCTGGTAAATAATCCGGTTACCGTACTGTTCTTTCCATTCCCACACTCGGTCAACGAACCTCTCACGCCCTAAATCAAAACGAGACTTTCCTTCCTTTTGCAATTCCTTTTCCACCACATTCTGGGTGGCAATTCCCGCATGGTCGGTACCGGGCAACCAAAGTGCTTCAAATCCCTGTTTTCTTCTATAACGGATGTAAATATCCTGAATAGCATTATTATAGGCGTGCCCCATGTGTAATGCCGCAGTTACATTGGGAGGCGGAATGACAATAGTGTAAGGTGTTTTATCAGGATTTACTTCTGCATTAAACGATCCTTCCTTCAACCAAAATTCATACCAGCGACTTTCAACATTTTTTGGATCATAATGTTTTGGAATATTGTGTTTATCTTCCCCTGAATTTATATTTCCACCCATGCATCATCCCAATTAACTTGATTTAAATTTTACATAATTTGAACAATTTCTTTCCATTATAACCATTAAATTTAACTAAACGAATCTACCAATGCAAAACTTCAAATTTAATTTGAGATGCCAATTTTTCACCAAATTTTATAATAAAATGATGAATCTTGGTTAAACAAGATTTAATTGCAAACGCCAATGCCGGATATGTTTACGGCAAAAGGTGAAGTGGGATTGACAGAACAATTATGTAGATTTGGTAAATGAGGTATTTAACGCACCTACCCGGAAGCTCAAGGCTTCCGGGTAGGCAAAATAACTATTAATGATTGTAACCTTACCTCCGCAGAATGGGGAAAAAATATATAATGCATTTAATTATAGCTAAATTTAAACCTCATCCCTTTCCCCTCACACGGTGACCACCATGTGGCATCCCCCTTTCCCTTCTCCACGTTGGAGAAGGGAAAGGGGGCACCCGAATTTGGCGATTATTCAACAAGCATTCTGGGGCGATAGGGTTGAGGTGAAAGAAATTCAAAGTTGAATATTTATAGATCTTACGGTGTTAATGGTAGAATCATATAACTATTTTTTTGACAACTTCTCGATTTTTTCCCTCACCACCTCTAATGACTTATTTAGTAACTTTTCCGCATCATTTTCAATTTTAGAGCAAGTGGCATTCATGTCACTAACAAACTTTTCGTCAGTAATTTGAGGTAAATTAATCTGCACATTAAAAATACCACCGCGTACTCCGGAAAAGGCAACTTGTGCTCCTACACCTGCATCGGTAACAGAATTTATATTTCCAATCTCAGCAACCCGAGTGGCAATTTCCAACGCATCGAAACAAAGGGTAGCTGTGTTTAGCGGAACTCTAACAGCTTGCTTTAATCCTTCCTGAATAGCTGTATCCCGTGCCTGCCTTTCTTCTTCATTATTTTGTGGTAATCTCCGGGCCTCCATATAAGCATTAAATGCATTGGTATCGGCATCCACTGCCAGCAATAATTCATCTTTCATTTTTTGAGCCGCTTCCGCTAACTTATTCAACTCCTCCCAAACATTTTCATAACCTTTTTTGTTGATGGTTAAGTTGCTCACCATGCTCGCAAGCGCTGCTCCTAACGATCCGGAAATTGCAGCTATAGAACCGCCCCCGGGTGCCGGAGTTTCCCGACTGACTTCGTGAACCAGGTCCGCTGCTTTCATGGAGACCAGAGTGCCTTTATCCGTTTTAGGCAATCCAATAATTTTTTCTTCTGCTCTAAAAGGAGTTACATCATTCAAA